>NZ_CP022367.1:1705000-1910929 GCF_003119115.1 Azospirillum sp. TSH58 | reverse complement strand
GAATGCGCGTCGCGCCGCAGCAGCACCGAGAAGTTGTCGAACCAGGTGATGATTCCCTGAAGTTTAACACCGTTCACGAGGAACACGGTCACGGGAGTCTTGTTCTTGCGGACGTGGTTGAGGAACACGTCCTGCACATTTTGGCTTTTTTCAGACATTTTATGTCGCCCCCTTCTTCAGTGTTTTTTGGGGCCCCTTGTTAGAAGCCCGCCCCCTGCAGCGATAAGGTCATGGTTGGTCGCAACCGTCTCGACTACTGGTCATCCGATATGGTGTCACCACCGCTGCCCACCAACCCGCACAATGCATGGCACGTGTCGTACCGGTGGGCCGGAGGGAAGCGGCTGAAGCCGCTGCCCTCGCCCGCCCTATTAGCACCGGGACCATTCCCGCGCCATGGGCACATTCCATGTCGATGTCGGCGTCCCCCACGAACCAGACGTCCGGGCCGGGCGGAATGTTCGCAGGTTCCAGCGCCATCAGCACCGGCGCGCCGTGCGGCTTGTCGAATTCGGCGTCCTGGGCGCCGACCAGACGTCCGAAATAGCCGGTCCAGCCCAGCGCGTCGGCTTCCGCCCGCAGGAAGCGGCCGGTCTTGTTGGAGACCACCGCCTGGTAGATTCCGCGCTCGGCGAAGCCGCGCAGCAGGGATTCCGCGCCCGGCAGGGGCCGGAGATGCTCCAGGTGATGGGCCTCGAAATAGGCGTAGAAGAGGTCGCGCGCGTCGGTCCAGCGCTCGCCGAAGATTCGCGGGAAGCTGTCGCGCAGCGACTGCTTGATGCGCTCCCGCGCCTCCTCCTCCGTCCAGGCGGATGGCCGAAGGTCACCAGCGCGTGTTCAGAGCGGCGCGCACGGTGCCCCAATTGTCCACCAGCGTGTTGTCCCAGTCGTAAAGGACGGCGCGCGGCAGCATGGGCAGGCGGTCGATGACGGCGGCGGCGTCGCTCATGACGGCACCCCTCCGGCCACGTAGTCCAGATAGGCCTGCCGCAGCGTCCGGGTGACCGGCCCCGGCCTGCCCTCGCCCACCGGCTTGCCGTCGACGCGGGTCACGGCAGCGCGAAGGTGCCGGCGGAGGACACGAACGCCTCGCGGGCGGCGAGCGCCTCCTCCACCGTGAAGCTGCGCTCCTCCACCGGGATGCCGCGCTCCCCGGCCAACCGCAGGAGCGACTGGCGGGTGATGCCGTTCAGGATCTTCTGCGACGGGGCGCGGGTCACCAGCACGCCGTCCTGCGTGACGATCCAGGCGTTGGAGGAGGAACCCTCCGTCACCGTGCCGTCCGGGTCTATCAGCCATGCCTCGTAAGCGCCCGATTCGGCGGCCTGCTGCTTCGCCAGCACGGGAGCGAGCAGACCGACCGTCTTGATGTCGCACCGGCCCCAACGGATGTCGGGCACCGTGACGACGGCCACGCCATTCTCGAGCTGCTCCGGCTTGGCGAAGGCGGTGACCCGCTTGACGGTCATCACCAGCGTGGCCGGGATGTTCGCCGGGAACTTGAAGTCGCGCGGGGCGATGCCGCGGGTGACCTGGATGTAGAGCGAGCCGTTGCGGACGCCGTTCCGCCGCACCAGCTCGCGGGCGACCATAGTGACGACGCGCGGTGCCGCCGGCCAGTCCATGCGCAGCTCCGACAGGCTGCGGCCCAGACGCTCCATATGGCCGTCCAGATCCGCGAAGCGCCCGTCGAGGAGGGTCACCACCTCATAGACGCCGTCGGCGAACTGGAAACCGCGGTCTTCCACATGGACCGCCGCCTGCCGATGCGGCAGGTAACGGCCGTTGACGTATGCCCATCGAGCCATGGAGGTTCTTTTTGTTGGTGCCGAAAACGATACGGGAGGCGATCAGAAGAATTCAAGCCGGACGGCGAACATCTTCTCCACCTTTTTCACCTGCCCCGCGGTGGCGAGGATGATGACACGGTCCTTCGGGCGGATCACCGTGGCGGGGCGCGGGATGATGACCTCGTCGCCGCGCACGATCGCCCCGACGATGACTCCGGAGGGCAGCTTCACCTCGCGCAGCGGGGTGTTCACCACCGCGGAGGTCTCCAGCGCCTCCGCCTCGATGACCTCGCGAAGCCGTCGCGCAGGCTGTGCACCGCGCGGATGCGGCCGCGCCGGACGTGCTGGAGGATGTTCGACACGGTGATGGCGCGCGGGCTGACCACCGCGTCGATCCCCAGCGGCGACACCAGCGAGGTGTAGGACGCCTTGTTGATCAGCGTGATGGCGCGCTTCGCGCCGTGCCGCTTGGCGAGCAGCGAGGACAGGATGTTGCCCTCGTCGTCGTTGGTCACGGCGACCACCGTCTCGGTGGCCCGGACGTTGGCCTCCTCCAGGATTTCCGGGTCCAGCCCGTCGCCGTGCAGCACCATCGTGCGCGACAGGCGCTGCGCCACGAACTGGGCGCGGCTGCGGTTCATCTCGATGATGCGGGCGGTGACCTGGGGTACTTCGCCTCCAACTCCTCCGCCAGACAGAGCCCGATGTTGCCGCCGCCCAGGATGATGATGCGGCGGGCCTCCACCTCCTCGTGGCCGAAGGCGGCCATGGCGCGGTTCAGGTGGCGGTTGTCGCAGGCGAAATAGACCTCGTCGCCGGGCAGCATCTGGTCGTCGCCGCCGGGAATGAAGGAGCGGTCGTTGCGGATGATCGCCACCACCTCGAGCCCCAGGTCGGGGAACAGGCCGGTCAACTGGCGCAGCGGCGTGTGCAGCACCGGACAGGTTTCCGTGCACAGCACGCCGACGACGCGGACCTTGCCGTCCGCCAGCGGGATCATGTCGAAGGCGCCCGGCACCTGGAGCCGGCGGGCGATGGCGCGCGCCACCGCGATCTCCGGCGAGATGATGACGTCGATCGGCATGTGGTCGCGGCTGAACAGGTCCGCCCAGATCGGCTTCAGATAGCTCTGGTTGCGCACGCGGGCGATCTTGGTCGGCACCTTGAACAGGGCGTGCGCGACCTCGCAGGCGACCATGTTGATCTCGTCGATCTGGGTGACCGCGATGATCATGTCGGTCTCGCCCGCCCCCGCCGCCTCCAGAACGTCGGGGTGGGACGCGTGGCCGACCATGGCCTGCACGTCGAGCGTGTCGCTGATCCGCTGGATGAGTTCCGGCGAATGATCGATCACCGTGACGTTGTTGCCCTCGGACGCAAGATAGCGCGCGATGTTCGAGCCGACCTGCCCGGCTCCGCAAACGATGACCTTCACGGCCTTCTCACCCTTCCCAGCCCATTTTCCAGGCATTCAGGCCGAGGACGTTATCATCTCGCGGCAGGGCGCACCAACTCTATGTTCGCGAAGGGAAATACGGGCTGCCATTCAGGCGTGGACATGGAAGAGGGTGACGGATCGACTTTGTCACCGTCATCCTCCTCCCGGGACTCACCGGATAACGAACGCCGTTTGCCGGCGTTGTGGTCAGCTGTTGTCAATTTCGTAATAGAACTGCGTAACGACACCTTCCGGAGCACCATCCTTGCGGGTGTCGAAATTGAAGTCCTGCGAGCGGCCATCGATGGTGACCGATCCTTGGAAGTGGGCCGGCCCATTGAAGTTCACGCAAACCAGAAGAAGCTGATTCACGCCGGCCTGGAGATTGCCGGTCAGCACCACCTGTTCGTTGACCGCTTCGCCGCCGCCGATTCTGTTGTAAACCTGAGCGCCGTTCAAATAAGCAACAAGTTGGTTGTCCGTGTAATTGACGGTCAAGATCGCCGTGGTCGCCATTTTGGGTTCCTCCATGTTTATAGGATGATAATTTACTATTCTGTTTCTGAGCGCGCTCACAGGACAATCAATATTTAGGCAATTTTGTCCAATCAACAGCAAAAATTGCGTATTAATATTTCATGAAATATATAAATACGATTGTATTTACTTATGATAACCAAAAAGAAGAGGGATGAGATTTGTCAGATTCAATATGCACGAATAGCCTTGCCAAGAAGAAAGCGCCGAGAAAGGGGCGCGGCCATAGCGCAAGATGAAAAGTTTCAGATTCAGAAAAAAAGAGCAGGATCGCAAGCCGTCCGCATTCGGGACATGCTTGGGAAACCTGCTCTATGATCAAAGACTGCGTCTGATTCTTGGCGACAAGGGCGACTTTAGTCGACGAACAGCTTGCCCTTCTCGCTGCCGTGCACGCCGAGCGATTTCAGCTTCCGGTGCAGGGCGGAGCGCTCCATCCCCACGAAGGAGGCGGTGCGGGAGATGTTGCCGCCGAAGCGGGTCACCTGGGCCAGCAGATACTCGCGCTCGAACACCTCGCGGGCCTCGCGGAGCGGCAGGCCCATGATCTCGCCGCCCTTGTCCCATTTCAGGACGGTGGGGGTGATGGCGCCGATCTCCGGCGGAAGCTGGTCGGCGCGGATCGGCTCCTTGGGGTCGCCCTGCGCCATGATGAGCAGCCAGTCCACCACGTTGCGCAGTTGGCGCACGTTGCCCGGCCAGTCGTAAGCCTGGAGCGCGGCCATGGCGTCCTCGCCGAACTCACGGGCCGGCAGGCCGGCGGCCTCGGCGGAGCGCTGCATGAAATGGCGGGCCAGCAACGGAATGTCCTCGCGCCGCTCGGCCAGCGAGGGCACGCGGATGGGCACGACGGCGAGGCGGTAGAACAGGTCCTGGCGGAAGCGGCCCTGGTCGATCTCCGCCTGGAGGTCGCGGTTGGAGGTGGCGACGACGCGCACGTCCACCTCGACCCGCTGTCCGCCGCCGACCCGCTCGAACACCTGCTCCTGCAGGGCGCGGACGATCTTGCCCTGGGTTTCCAGGGGCATGTCGGCCACCTCGTCGAGCAGCAGCGTGCCGCCGTGCGCCTGTTCGAAGGTGCCGATCTTGCGACCGCCGCCGTCCACCCCGGCCTCCGTGCCGAACAGCTCCATCTCCAGCCGGTCGGGGCGCATGGTGGCGCAGTTCAGCCCGACGAAGGGGCCGCCGGCCCGGCGTGAGCGCGTGTGGATCAGCCGGGCCACCACCTCCTTGCCGGAACCGGCGGGGCCGGTGATCAGGACGCGGCTGCCGGTGGGCGCCACCTTCTCGATGCTCTGGCGGACGTGGTTGACCGCGGTGGACCGGCCGACCAGTTCCACCTCGCCGCCGGCGCGCAGCTTCAGCTCCTCGTTCTCGCGCTTCAGCCGGGCCGCCTCGATGGCGCGATCCACCATCAGCAGCAGCCGGTCGGCCTTGAAGGGCTTCTCGATGAAGTCGTAGGCGCCGATCTTGATGGCCGAGACGGCGGTCTCGATGTTGCCGTGGCCGGAGATCATGATGACCGGCAGGTTCCGGTGGTCGCGCATCAGCTGTTCGAGGATCTGAAGCCCGTCCAGCCGGCTGCCCTGGAGCCAGATGTCCAGAACCACGAGACTGGGCCGGCGCGCGGAGACCTGGGCGAACGCCTGATCGGCGTCGGCGGCCTCGCGCGTTTTCATGCCTTCGTCGTTCAGGATGCCGGCGATCAGCATCCGAATGTCCGCTTCGTCGTCGACGATCAGAATGTCATGCGCCATGGGCTGCGTGCCTCTTCTCTTCACCGGTCTCCGCCGGCGTGCCAACGCCGCCGGGGGCGTCGCCCGCGGCCGTGCCGGAGTTGGTGGACGTGTTGGGGATGACCAGCCCGACGCGCGCCCCGCCGCCTTCGCGGTCCTCCAGGGTCAGCACGCCGCCGTGGTCCTCCATGATCTTCTTGACGATCGCCAGCCCCAGTCCCGTGCCTTTGGCGCGCGTCGTCACATACGGTTCGGTCAGCCGGTCGCGCTCCTCGGTCGGCAGGCCCTTGCCGTTGTCCTCGACGATCATGGCGATGCGTTCGGCATCGACCTCGACCCGGATGGCGACATGGCCGGGCGGCAGTTCCGCGCCCTCGGCGGGCGGCGGGCGGCCTTCGATGGCGTCCGCGGCGTTCTGCAGCAGATTGGTCAGGGCCTGGCTGATCTGCCGGCTGTCGCAGGGAACGGTCAGCGGCCCCTGGGGAAGCTCCACGTCGAACTTGATCTTCCCGGTGTGCGCGCTGGATTGCAGGAACACCGCCTGACGGACGAGGTCGTTGAGGTTGCAGGGCTTCATCACCGGCTGCGGCATGCGCGCGAAGGCCGAGAATTCGTCGACCATGCGACGGATGTCGTCCACCTGCCGGACGATGGTGTCCGTGCACATGGTGAAGACCTCGGTGTCGCTGGTGATCTCCTTCAGGTACTTGCGGCGCAGCCGTTCGGCGGAGAGCTGGATGGGCGTCAGCGGATTCTTGATCTCGTGGGCGATGCGGCGGGCGACGTCGGCCCAGGCCGCCTTGCGCTGGGCGGAGACCAGTTCGGTGATGTCGTCGAAGGTCACGACGTAACCGCGGATCTCCCCGCTGCCCCGCCCTTCGGTGGAAATGCGGACGAGCAGCGTCAGCGGCGTCGTGCCGGGACGGCGGATCTGGATCTGGTCCTGCACCACCCGGCCCGGGCGGCCCGGCGCGTGGTCCAGAAGTTCCCCCATTTCCGGAGACAGCTCGGCCAGCCTCATGCCGATCATGCTTTCCGTGTCCTCGACGCCCAGCAGGCGCGCGGCGGAGAAGTTCGGCAGGGTGATCCGCCCTTCGGCGTCCAACCCGATCACGCCCGCCGACACGCCGCCCAGGACGGTTTCCGTGAAGCGGCGGCGCTCATCGATCAGGCGGTTGGCGGAGAGAAGCTCGTGCCGCTGGCTTTCGATCTCGGTCGTCATGCGGTTGAAGGCGCGTGACAGCAGGCCAAGCTCGTCCTCGCCCGGCGGTTCGGTCACGCGCACGGTCAGGTCGCCCGCGCGCACCCGCTCCGCGGCGCCGATCAGGGCGCTGATCGGCCGCGCCAGCCGCGTCGCGAAGATCAGGCCCGCCCACACCGCGGCCAGCAGAAGCAGCAGCGCGACGACGAGGAAGATCAGGGTGAAGGTGATCTGCAGGCTGCCGCGCTGGCTTTCCAGCGCCCCGAACTCCCGCACCGCCCCTTCCGCCGAGGCCATGTGGGAGAGCACGCGCGGCTCCACCATGCGCCCGACATAGAGATAGGTGTCGGCGAAGCGGTCCAGCCGGACCAGCGCGCGCACCCGGTCGTCGTTCTCGCTGACGATCATCGCCACCTCGCCGCGGCGGGCGGTGGCGAGCTTGTCGTCGGGAATCGGGTCGAACTCCAGCGCGAAGGTGTAGCCGGAGCGCGCGACGATGGCGCCGGTCGTCCCGTTGAAGACGATGGCCTCCGACAGGGCGCGCAGCATCGCCTGGGTGGCGACCACCTGCTCGAACCGCTCCGGATCGCTGGCGAGGCGCGCCGCCTCCTGGTTCAGGTCGTTCGCCATGGCGAGCGCGTCCGCGCGGATGTTCTGCTGGTGCTCGTGCAGATAGGCGCTGGCGACCGCCAGCGATTCGTTCACCGCCGTGCGCACCCGCTCGCTGAACCAGGACTGCACGCCGACATAGAAGAAGACCGTGGAGAAGATGGCCATGATGATGGCCGGCGCGACGGCGAGCAGGCTGAACACCGCGACCAGCCGCACATGCATCTGCGACCCGGCAAGGCCGCGCCGCCGCCCGATCCACAGATAGACGATCCGCCGCGCGATCAGCACGCCGAGCAGGAGCAGAAGCGCCAGATCGAGGGTCAGCAGCCAGGTGACGGTGCGCGGGTTGGTTTCCCCGAAGGGCGCGCTCTCGGTCAGCGCCGTGTAGGTCGCGAAGCCCGCGACCAGGGCGGCCAACGACAGCGCAAAGGCAAGCCGCTTCGCCAACCCGACCCGGGTTGCCCAGCGAAGGAACTGCTGCCAAAGCGGCGTTGCGGTTTCAGGGGGTGTGGGCGACATCAATCCGGCAACCAGTCTGTTGCCAGAATGATACACGAGCTGTTGCCGTCATGCCAAGCGGCAACCCCTCTGCCTTTCGCACAGTCCCTAAGGAGCATCGCGAACGGCAGAGGCACCGGAGGCCTGTCGCAAAAACAACACGCTGTGGGACGGGAGAGACGCCCGGCCGAGCCGCCGGGCGCCGGTTCACTTCAACCCGCGCACCACCTGGATGTCGAGATCCCGGATCTTCTTGCGCAGCGTGTTGCGGTTGAGGCCGAGCAATTGCGCCGCCTTGATCTGGTTCCCCCGCGTGGCCGAGAGGCTGAGCGAGATCAGGGGCCGCTCCACCTCGCGCAGCACCCGGTCGTACAGGCCGTTCGACGGCATGCCGTCCTTGTGCGCGGCGAAATAGTCCTTGAGGTGCCGCTCCACGGCGGCGGACAAGCCCTCTCCCTGCGGCTCCTCCACCGGTTGGGCGGCGGGGGTGGCGTCGGCAAGCTCGGCCTCCACCACGTCCAGCCCGATGACCTCCTGCGAATAGAGCGCGGCGAGGCGGCGGACGAGATTCTCCAACTCGCGCACGTTGCCCGGCCAGCGGTAACGCTTCAACCGGTCCATGGCGGGCTGGTCGATGCTCTTCACCGGCAGCCCCTGGGCGGAGCACTGGTTCAGGAAGTGGCGGACCAGAAGCGGCACGTCCTCCGTACGCTCGCGCAGCGGCGGCAGGCGGATGGGCACGACGCACAGGCGGTAGAACAGATCCTCGCGGAACAGGCCCTGGCGGATCAGGGTGCGCAGGTCGCGGTGGGTGGCCGCGACGATGCGTACGTCCGTCTTGATGGGCGTACGTCCGCCGACGGTGGTGTACTCGCCCTCCTGCAGCACGCGCAGCAGGCGGGTCTGCGCCTCCAGCGGCATGTCGCCGATCTCGTCGAGGAACAGGGTGCCGCCCTGAGCCTGCTCGAAGCGGCCGGTGGACCGGTTGGTGGCCCCGGTGAAGGCGCCCTTCTCGTGGCCGAACAGTTCGGACTCGATCAGTTCGCGCGGGATCGCCGCCATGTTGATGGCGACGAAGGGACCGTTGCGGCGCTTGCCGTAGTCATGCAGCGCGCGCGCCACCAGCTCCTTGCCGGTGCCCGACTCGCCGGTGATCGTCACCGTCAGGTCGGTGCCCATCAAACGGGCAAGGACGCGGTAGATCTCCTGCATGGCCGGCGAGCGGCCGATCAGGGGAAGCTGCTCGTCCGCCTCCCCGGCGTCGGCGGGCAGGGAGGCCGGCGGGGTGTTGGAGTTCAGCGCCCGCTCGACAACGGAGACCAGCTCCTTCAGGTCGAAGGGCTTGGGCAGATACTCGAAGGCGCCGCGCTCGGCCGCCTTCACGGCGGTGATCAGCGTGTTCTGCGCGCTCATCACGATGATGCGCAGGTCGGGCCGGATCTTCTTGATCCGTGGAATCAGGTCCAGCCCGTTCTCGTCGGGCATCACCACGTCGGTGATGATGAGGTCGCCCTGCCCGTCCGCCACCCAGCGCCAGAGCGTGGAGGCGTTGCCGGTGGTGCGCACCTCGTGCCCGAGGCGGGCGAGCGCCTGGGTCAGAACGGTGCGGATGGCGCGGTCGTCGTCCGCAACCAGGATCGTGGCTGCACTCATCCGATGGCCCCTCGGAAGCCTCTGGCCGGTGCAGGATCGCCGCTCATCTGCGCTTCATCGAACATGGGTAGCGAGACCTTGAAGACGGTGCGGCGCGGCTGGCTGTCAAATTCGATGACGCCGCCGTGGTCGCCGACGATTTTGGCTACCAATGCAAGCCCCAGGCCAGTTCCATTGACCTTCGTCGTAATGAAGGCATCGAACAGGTTGGAGCGCAGATCGTCGGGTATGCCGTCCCCATTATCCTGAACGGACACCAGCAGCGGCAGGTGCAGGCGGGTGTCGCCGCCCGGCAGGGCCATGCGGACGCCGTGCTGATAAGATGTGCTGAGAATGATCTCGCCGCCTGATTCTGGTGCAGCTTCTGCCGCATTTTTAATCAGGTTGAGGAAAATCTGGATGAGCTGGTCGCGGTTGCCATAGACCGGCGGCAACGACGGGTCGTAGCGCTCGATGAAGCGGATGTTTCGGGCGAAGCCGCTCTGGGCCACCTTGCGGACATGCTCCAGAACGGTGTGGATGTTCACCGCGCTGCGCTCCAGCGGGCGCTGGTCGGAGAAGACCTCCATCCGGTTGACCAGGGCGACGATGCGGTCGGCCTCGTCGCAGATCAGCCGGGTCAGCACCCGGTCGGACTCGCTGCAGTTCTCCTCCAGGAGCTGGGCGGCGCCGCGGATGCCCGACAGCGGGTTCTTCACCTCATGCCCGAGCATCGACGCCATGGCGGTGACCGAGCGGGCGGCGTTGCGGTGGGTCAGGGAGTTGTCGATCTTGCGGGCCAGCGTGCGCTCGTTGACCGTCAGCAGCACATGGTCGGCGGGCTCCCCCAGCGCGGTCACCCGCACGGTGACGTGGTGCGGGCCGATGCGCGGCGTGTCGATGACGACGCCTTCCTGGGAGGCGCGGTGGCGGCCCTGCTGCACCTGCTCGATCAACTGGCTGACCGGGCTGTTGGGCGGCAGCAGTTCGGCCAGCGGCATGCCTTCCATCATGGCGGCGGACAGGCCGAAGAACTCCTGCGCCTCCAGATTGACGTAGCGGATGTCGCCGGCGCCGTCGACGACCAGCACGGGGTCCGGGAGAGCGTTCAGCATGACGGACGGATCGATGGAGGGGCGGACGGGGCGGTAGGAACTGGAGGGCGCACGGGGCCGCGCCGGGCGGCGGGGCAGTGGAGCAGCGGCAGATGCACGGGCCATCAGGCAGCCATCCTTTCGATCGCCGGGGCGTAGAAGTCGCGGATGAAGCCGCGCACTCGTTCGGGATCGGACATGCGGTTGACCTCCGAGCGGAATTCGGCGGAGTCGCGCAGGCCCGTGGAGTACCAGGAGATGTGCTTGCGGGCGACGCGCAGGCCGCCCTCGACGCCGTAATGGGTCAGCATGGCGTCGTAATGTTCCAGCAGCGTGTCGAGCTGCTCGTGGAGCGGCGGGTCGGGCAACCGTTCGCCGGTGCGGATGTAATGCATCACCTGGGCGGGGAACCAGGGGCGGCCGTAGGCGCCGCGCCCGATCATGACCCCGTCGGCGCCGGACTCGGCGAGCGCGCGATCCACGGCGTCGAAGGAGGTGATGTCGCCGTTGACCACCACCGGAATCGACACCGCGTCCTTGACGGAGCGGATGAAGGACCAGTCGGCGGTGCCGTTGTAGAACTGCTCGCGGGTGCGGCCGTGAACGGTGACCAGCTTGATCCCGCACTCCTCGGCAATGCGGGCGAGGCGGGGGGCGTTGAGGCTGTTGTCGTCCCAGCCCTTGCGCATCTTCAGCGTCACCGGGATGGACACCGCCTTCGCCGTGGCCTCCAGGATGCGCGCGGCGAGCGCCTCGTCGCGCATCAGGGAGGAGCCGGCGTGGCCGTTGACCACCTTCTTCACCGGGCAGCCGAAGTTGATGTCGATGATGGCGGCTCCGCGATCCTCGTTCAGCTTCGCCGCCTCGGCCATCACGTCGGGCTCGCAGCCGGCGAGTTGGACCGCCATGGGGAACTGCTCCGGCTCGCATTCGACCATGCGCAGCGTCTGGCGGTTCTCGCGGATCATCGCCTGGCTCGCGACCATCTCGGACACGACCAATCCGCAGCCCGACTGCTTCACCAGCCGCCGGAACGGCAGGTCGGTGACGCCGGACATAGGAGCGAGGATCACCGGACCCTCAAGCGAGATGGTGCCGATTTGAATGGCCATGTTCACCTGCCCACATGATGGGCACATTAGCTATATGATGAGAATTTGTGCACGGTAGCACAGCGTTTCGGCATGTTGCAAGTGCACATCCCGCGTGCGCCGCGGTGGCTGACATGCGCGGGAGCTAGCCGAGCAGGACGTCGGTGACGAACTTGACGCCCGGATAGGCGAGCGTCAGCAGCAGGTAGGCGATCAGCACGAGACGCGCCGCCATCCGTCCGCGCACGCCGGTGCGGGCGTGGGCCAGCAGCAACCCGCCGATGACGACGAAGCTGGCAACCGACAAAAGCGTCTTGTGGTCGGCGCGCAGCGGCGCGCCGGTTTCGTAATAGAGCACCGCCATTCCCGTGGCGAGACCGGCCCCCAGAACCGCCTCCGACGCGGCGAGCAGATGGAGCTGCATCCGCTCGCTTTCCGCCACCGGGGGCAGGAAGCGGGTCAGCGGAGTCGGGCGTTTCGACTTCAGCGCCCGTTCCTGGAGGAAGGCGGCGAGCGACGCCACGGCGGCCATGGTGAGCAGCGCGTAGGTGATGACCGACACCGCGATGTGCAGGTCGATCCAGATGCCCGGCGCCCCGCCGCGCAGCACCGGTGCCGGCGCCTGCTGGGCCAGCGTCGCGAAGGCGCCGACCGTCAGCAGATAGGGCAGCAGCAGCGGCGACAGCCGCCACGCCGACCGGGTCAGCGCGCTCATCCCCATGAACAGCAGCATGCAGGCGGCGATGGTGATCCACAGCGCGGTGGACAGGCCGGTGTGCCAGCGTCCCGCCACCTGGGTCAGCGCCCAGACCGCCGGCCCGGCGAAGCCCAGCGCCAGGGCGCCCCAGAAATAGGGGGACCGCCCGTCCGCCCCCTGCCCCGCGATCCGGTGATAGGGATAGATGGACGCCGGCAGCAGCGCCACCAGCGCGGTCAGGCTGTAGACGATGTTCTGCGACATGCGGCGGACCCGTGCCCTTCCCTCTGCGGAAACCCAAAGTCGCTGTTGGACAAGTCTTCGCCGCTCCGGCCTAGGGGCTCTTGGCGGAACGCCGGTGACCGGCTAGGCTCCGGGCGCCGACCGCCATGACGTAAGCGTCACGCGGCCAGCCCGTCAAGCGCGGATACCATAGCCCAAACGGCAGGGAAACGCCCAATGTCTTGCGTCAACGCGTCTTCCGTTAACGCGTCTTCCTGCATCGCGTTGATCGTCGCCGCCGGCACCGGCCAACGGTTCGGCGCCGAGCGACCCAAGCAGTATCTCGATCTGGCCGGCCAGCCCGTTCTGCTCCGCACGGTGGAGGCCTTCCGGCGCCACCCCAAGGTGAGCGCGGTGCGCGTCGTGATCAATCCCGCCTTCCGCGATCTCTACGATGCGGCCGTCGCGGGGCTGGACCTGCCCGAGCCGGTGGCCGGCGGAGCCTCCCGCCAGGATTCGGTGCGCAACGGCCTGGAGGCGTTGGCCGAGTCGGCACCGGATCTGGTGCTGATCCATGACGCTGCCCGCCCGCTGATCGACGCCGACACCATCGACGCGGTGATCGCGGCGCTGGACCATTCCCCCGCGGCGCTGGCCGCCGTGCCGGTCGCCGACACGCTGAAGCGCGGCAATGGCGGGCTGGGCGGCGGGCTGGGCGGCGGGCTGGTGACCGGCACGGTGGACCGCAGCGGCCTGTGGCGCGCCCAGACCCCGCAGGGCTTCCGCTTTCCCGACATCCTGGCCGCGCATCGCGCCGCCGCCGGGTTGGAACTGACCGACGACGCGGCGGTCGCCGAACGCGCCGGGCTTCCGGTCGCGCTGGTGCCCGCCAGGGAGGAGAATTTCAAGGTGACCACCCCCGACGACCTGACCCGCGCCGCCCGCGCGCTCGATTCCGCCCTGTCCGATATCCGGACCGGGTCGGGCTTCGACGTGCACCGCTTCGCCGAGGGCGACCACGTCACGCTCTGCGGCGTGCGGGTGCCGCACACGCACCGCCTGGACGGCCATTCGGATGCCGACGTCGGGCTGCACGCGCTCACCGACGCCATCCTGGGCGCTCTCTGCGCCGGGGACATCGGCAGCCACTTCCCGCCCAGCGACCCGCAATGGCGCGGCGCCGACAGCGCGCTGTTCCTGAAACACGCGGCGGAGCTGGTGACGGCGCGCGGCGGGCGGATCGCCCATGTCGACGTGACGATCATCTGCGAGCGCCCGAAGGTCGGCCCGCACCGCGAGGCGATGACCGCGCGCGTTGCCGAAATTCTGGGCATGCCGGTGGACCGGGTCAGCGTGAAGGCGACGACGACGGAGCGGCTGGGCTTCACCGGGCGCGGCGAGGGCATCGCGGCGCAGGCGGTGGCGACGGTCCGCCTTCCGGGATAGGTGTTCTCAACCCTCATCCCTCTGGGGAGAGGGGATTCCGCAAGACGACGAAAGGGACCCCGCATGTTTCCCGATCACATCCGCGAACTCGCCGCCAAGCTCCTCGCCGAGTATGAACTGGCCGGCTACACGGTGGCGACCGCCGAGTCCTGCACGGGCGGCCTCATCGCCGGGGCGCTGACCGACATCGCGGGGTCGTCCAAGGTCGTTGACCGCGGCTTCGTCACCTACTCCAACGTCGCCAAGTCCGAGATGCTCGGCGTGCCGCCCAGCCTGATCTATGCCCACGGCGCGGTCAGCCCGGAGGTGGCGGTCGCGATGGCGGTGGGCGCCCTGGCGAAGTCGAAGGCCGACGTGACGGTGGCGGTGACCGGTGTCGCCGGTCCCGGTGGCGGGACGCCGGAGAAGCCGGTCGGACGCGTCTACATCGCCACCGCGGTCCGCCGCGGGGCCGCCAAGCACAAGGAATACACCTTCCCCGGCGACCGCGAGGCGGTGCGGCTGGCGACCGTGCAGACCGCGTTGGAGCGGCTGCGCACCGCCCGCCCGGAAACCGCGATTCGCTGAGGGAGCGCCGGCCTCAGGCCGTCCGCGCCGCGGCGGGCCGGGTGGCGCCCGCACCGTAGAGCTGGTTGGCGCGGGTCTCGAAGGCCTGCACCATGCGGCGCACCGCCTCGTTGAACAGAACGCCCATGATCTTCTGCAGCATCTTCGAACGGAACTCGAAGTCCACGTAGAAGTCGACGCAGACGCCGCCCTCGTGCGGGGTGAAGATCCAGTGGTTGTTCAGATACTGGAACGGCCCCTCGGTGTACTGGACGTTGATGCGGCGGTTCGCCTCGTCCAGTTCCACGCGCGAGGTGAAGCGTTCGCGGACCATCTTGAAGCCGATCACGAGGTCCGCGAACATCACGTCGCCTTCGCGGCGGCGGATGCGGGCGGCGAGGCACCAGGGCAGGAATTCCGGGTACTTCTCCACATCGGCGACCAGCCGGTACATCTGCTCCGGCGTGTAGGGAAGAACCTTCTTTTCCGCGTGCGTCGGCATACCCGCTCCGTTTCTCTTTCGGCCGCCTCTCAGCCCGCCGCCCTTCAGCCCGCCGCCTTTCAGCCCGCCGTTGCCGCGAGCTTGCGGAGGCGAGCCTCCCGCAGCTTCGCGAAGTCCGCCCCCGCGTGATAGCTGGAGCGGGTCAGCGGCGTCGAGGCCACCATCAGGAAACCCTTGCCGCGGCCAAGTGTTGCGTAGCTCTGGAATTCTTCCGGAGTCACGAACCGGTCCACCGCCGCGTGCTTGGGCGTCGGCTGGAGGTACTGGCCGATCGTCATGAAGTCAACATCGGCGGCGCGCAGGTCGTCCATCACCTGCCCGACCTCCTCGCGCGTCTCGCCCAGGCCCACCATGATTCCCGACTTGGTGAACATCGACGGGTCCAGCTCCTTCACCCGCGCCAGCAGCTGCAGCGAGGTGAAGTAACGGGCGCCCGGACGGATCGTCGGGTAGAGGCGCGGTGCGGTTTCCAGATTGTGGTTGAAGACGTCCGGCTTCGCCTCGACCACCACCTCCACGGCGCCCTTCTTCTTCTGGAAGTCGGGGGTCAGGATCTCGATGGTGGTGTCCGGCGACGCGGCGCGGATGGCGCGGATGGTCCGGGCGAAATGCTCGGCCCCGCCGTCCTCCAGGTCATCGCGGTCCACCGAGGTGACGACGACGTGGCTCAGCTTCAGCTGGGCCACTGCCTCCCCCACATTGTCCGGCTCGTGCGGGTCGAGCTGGTCGGGACGCCCGGTACCGACGTTGCAGAAGGCGCAGCCGCGGGTGCAGACGGAACCGAGGATCATGAAGGTCGCGTGCTTGTGCTTCCAGCACTCCCCGATGTTCGGGCAGGCGGCCTCCTCGCACACGGTGTTGAGCTTGAGCCCGCGCATCAGGTTGCGCGTCTCGTTGTATTCCTGGCTGGTCGGCGCCTTGACGCGAATCCAGCCCGGTTTGCGCTGGATCGGGTTGTCGGGCTTGTGGGCCTTTTCGGGATGGCGAAGCTTCTCGGGGTGATCGGCCACGGTCATGGTCTGAAGTGCTCCCACGGGCTGCCCGGTGGCAGCGCCGATGCTGAACGGTAACGCGCCGCCAACCGCACAAGGGGCGGCGCCGGGGACGGCGCTGGGCCGGCGGACGCGGTCCCGCCGGATAGGCCGGAATGACCGACCGGTCAAGTCTGATTATCGGCCGAAACGAAACAACACCGCCAAAAGGATGACGGAGTCGGAATCGTTGCTCCCCCGCCCCGGAGGGCGAGGGAGGAAACGACCGTCGATCAGACTCCACCCGGTCGATCAGGCCGGCCACTTAGAAGTGGATGGCCCGGCCGTAGGCATCAAGAACCGACTCGTGCATCATTTCCGACAGGGTCGGATGCGGGAACACGGTCTGCATCAGCTCCTGCTCGGTGGTCTCCATGGTCTTGGCGACCGTGTAGCCCTGGATCAGCTCCGTCACCTCGGCGCCGACCATGTGGGCACCCAGCAGCTCGCCGGTCTTGGCGTCGAACACGGTCTTCACCATGCCGTCCGCCTCGCCCAGCGCGATGGCCTTGCCGTTGCCGATGAAGGGGAAGCGGCCGACGCGGACTTCGTAGCCCGCCTCCTTCGCCTTCTTCTCGGTCAGACCGACCGACGCGATCTGCGGGTGCGAGTAGGTGCAGCCCGGGATGTTGCGGACGTCCAGCGCGTGCGGGTGCTTGCCGGCGATGTGCTCGACGGCGATGACGCCCTCGTGGCTGGCCTTGTGGGCGAGCCAGGGAGCCCCCGTCACGTCGCCGATGGCGTAGACGCCCGGCTCGTCGGTCTGGCAGTTGGCGTTGGTCTTGATGTGGCCGCGGTCGGTCTGGACCTTGGTGTTCTCCAGGCCCAGATTTTCCGTGTTCGGCGCGATGCCGACGGCGAGGATCACGCGGTCGACCGTGATGTCCTCGGTCTTGCCGTTGGCTTCCACCGCCACCGTCACGCTGTCGGCCCCCTTGCGCAGGTTGCCGGCCTTGCCGTTGGTGATGATGCGCATGCCCTGCTTTTCGAACTGCTTGCGGGCGAAGGTCGAGATTTCCTCGTCCTCGACCGGCAGGATGCGGTCCATCACCTCGACCACCGTCACCTTGGCGCCCAGCTCGTTGTAGAAGCTGGCGAACTCGATGCCGATGGCGCCGGAGCCGATGACCAGCAGCGACTTCGGCGTCGTGTTCGGGGTCATCGCCTTGCGGTAGGTCCAGACGAGGTTGCCGTCGTCCTCCAGACCCGGCAGGGTGCGGGCGCGGGCGCCCGTGGCGATGATGATGTTCTTCGCCCCGAAGGTGCCGACCGCAGCACCGCCCTTGGTCACGGCCACCTGCCCCTTGCCGAGCAGCTTGGCCTCGCCCTCGATGACGGCGACCTTGTTCTTCTTCAGCAGGTGCTTGACGCCGCCGTTGAGCTGCCCCGCCACCTTGCGGGACCGCTGAACGACCTTGTCCAGGTCGAAGGACGGGTTCTGGATGACCAGCCCGTACTCCGCGGCGTGCTTGGCGTTGCGCAGCACCTCGGCGGAGCGCAGGAGCGCCTTGGTCGGGATGCAGCCCCAGTTGAGGCAGATGCCGCCGAGGTTCTCACGCTCCACCACCGCGGTGCTGAGGCCGAGCTGGGCGGCGCGGATCGCCGCCACATAGCCGCCCGGACCGCCGCCGATGACGATGAGATCGTAGTTCATGTCAGCCATGGTCCGCGCCCCCTTACAGCAGCATGCTCAGCGGGTCCTCGATCAGCTTCTTGAAAGCCGCGAGGAATTCCGCACCCTGCGCGCCGTCGGCGACGCGGTGGTCCACGGTGACCGAGACGGTCATCACGGTGGCGATGGCGAGCGCGCCGTTCTTCACGACCGGACGCTGCTCGCCGGCGCCGACCGCCATGATGCAGGCCTGCGGCGGGTTGATGATCGCCGCGAACTCCCGGATGCCGTACATGCCGAGGTTGGAGATCGAGAAGGTGCCGCCCTGATACTCCTCCGGCTTCAGCTTGCCGTCGCGGGCGCGCTCCGCCAGACCCTTCATCTCGTTGGAGATCTCGGCCAGACCCTTGGTCTCCGCCTTCTTGACGATGGGCGTGATCAGGCCGGTCGGGGTGGCCACGGCGACCGAGATGTCGACGTGGTCATAACGGAGGATGGCCTCCTCCGACCAGGCGGCGTTGATGTTCGGGAACTTCTTCAGCGTCAGCGCGGCGGCGCGGATGATGAAGTCGTTGACCGACAGCTTGTAGTCCTTGGAGCGGGCGTTAAGGTCGGAGCGGACCTTCAGCAGCGCGTCCAGCTCGCAGTCGATGGCCAGGAAGTAGTCCGGCACCGTCTGCTGCACCTCGGTCAGACGACGGGAGATCGTCTTGCGCATGGAGCTGTTCGGCTGCGCCTTGTAGCGCATGCCCAGCTTGTCCGACAGGTCCTTGGCGTCGATGCCCGCGGCCTTCGGGGTCGGAGCGGCGGCGGCCGGAGCAGCCGCCGGGGCCGCGGCGGGAGCCTGGGCGGCGGCCTGCGGAGCGGCCTTGGCGGTGCCGCCGGCCTTCGCGGCCTCGATGTCGGCCTTGACGATGCGGCCGTTCGGGCCGGTGCCCTTGACGGCCTTCAGGTCGAGACCGGCCTGCTCGGCCAGACGGCGGGCCAGCGGGCTGGCGAACACGCGGCCACCGCCATGGGCGGGAGCGGCGGCCTGCGGAGCCGGGGCCGGGGCGGCCGCCGGAGCGGAGGCGGCCGGGGCCGGAGCCGCGGCGGCCGCCGCCGCCGGGGCGGGAGCCGGGGCAGCGGCCTTGCTCAGCGCGCTGTCGTCCTCGCCCTCTTCCAGCAGCACGGCGATCGGGGTGTTCACCGCGACGCCCTGCGTGCCGGCCTGCACGAGGATCTTGCCGAGACGGCCTTCGTCGGCCGCCTCGACTTCCATGGTGGCCTTGTCGGTTTCGATCTCGGCGATCACGTCGCCGGACTTCACCGCGTCGCCTTCCTTCTTCAGCCACTTGGCGAGGTTGCCCTCGGTCATGGTCGGAGAGAGGGCGGGCATGAGAATCTGGATGGTCATTCGCTCGCCCTCCTTACTTGCGGTAGCAGGCCTTCTTCGCCGCTTCCGCAATGCGGTCGGGCGAAGGAAGGACGAGCTTTTCCAGGTTCGCCGCGTACGGCATCGGCACGTCGAGGCCGGTCACGCGGATCACCGGGGCGTCCAGATAGTCGAAGGCCTGCTCCATCATCAGGGCCGACAGCTCGGCGCCGATGCCGCAGGTCGGCCAGGCCTCCTCGACGGTGACGAGGCGGTTGGTCTTCTTGACCGAGTTGACGATGGTCTCGGTGTCGAGCGGACGGATCGTGCGCAGGTCGATGACCTCGGCGCTGATCCCGTCCTTCTCCAGCAGCTCGGCGGCGGCGAGGGCGTAGCTGACCATCAGCGAATGGGCGGTGATGGTCACGTCCGTGCCGGCGCGGCGGATCTTGGCGCGGCCGATCGGAACGATGAAGTCCTCGCTCTCCGGCACCTCGAAGGACTGGCCGTAGAGGATCTCGTTCTCGAGGAAGATGACCGGGTTCGGATCGCGGATGGCCGACTTCATCAGGCCCTTGAAGTCCGACGCGCTGTAGGGGGCGACGACCTTCAGGCCAGGCACGCTGGCGTACCAGGGGGTGAAGTCCTGGCTGTGCTGCGCGGCGACGCGGGCGGCCGCACCGTTCGGGCCGCGGAACACGATCGGGCAGCCCATCTGGCCGCCGGACATGTACAGCGTCTTGGCGGCGGAGTTCACGATGTGGTCGATCGCCTGCATCGCGAAGTTGAAGGTCATGAACTCGACGATCGGGCGCAGGCCGCGGAAGGCCGCACCGACGCCCAGGCCGGCGAAGCCGATCTCGGTGATCGGCGTGTCGATGACGCGGTCGGCGCCGAACTCCTGGAGCAGGCCCTGCGACACCTTGTAGGCGCCCTGGTACTGCGCGACCTCCTCACCCATCAGGAAGACGGTCGGGTCGCGGCGCATCTCCTCGGCCATGGCGTCGCGCAGCGCTTCGCGGACGGTCTTCTTCACCGTCTTGTCGAAGAACTTGTCCTCGTCCGAGGCCGGCGGCGCGGCGGCCGGACCCGAGGCCGGACCGACCGGCAGGGTGGCCGGGGCGTGCGCGCCCGTGTCCTGCACCACCGGCTCGGCGGCGACCTTCGGCGCCGGCGCCGGGGAGCCGGACACGGCGTCGGTCACGCTCTCGCCCTCGCCGAGGATCACGGCGATGGGGGTGTTCACGGCGACGTTCTCGGTGCCCTCGGCGACCAGGATCTTGCCGATGCGGCCTTCGTCGACCGCCTCGACCTCCATGGTCGCCTTGTCGGTCTCGATCTCGGCGAGCACGTCGCCGGACTTGACCTCGTCACCTTCTTTTTTGACCCATTTCGCCAGCTTGCCCTCGGTCATGGTGGGCGACAGCGCCGGCATCAGCACTTCGATCGGCATTCCTCAACCTCCGGCGGCGCGGGTTCACCGGGAGGCGAAGCCTCCGGCCCTCGGCGCCGCTCCTGCTTATCGTTGTCGTCAGGCTTCGACCAGGACGTCCGTCCACAGCTCCGCCGGATCGGGCTCGGGGCTCTGCTGCGCGAATTCGGCAGCCTCGGTCACCACGGCCTTGACCTCGCGGTCGATCTCTTTGAGCTGGTCCTCGGTCACGTAAGCGCCTTCCAGCAGGACGCGCTTCAGGTTGTCGATCGGATCGGACTCGCTCCGCATCTTCTCGACCTCCTCCTTAGTCCGGTACTTGGCCGGGTCGGACATCGAGTGGCCGCGGTAGCGGTAGGTCTTCATCTCGAGGATGACCGGGCCGTTGCCGGCGCGGATGTACTCCACCCACTTGTCGGCGGCCTCGCGGACCTCGAGGACGTCCATGCCGTTGACCTGATGGCCGGGAATGCCATAGGCCGCGCCGCGCTGGTGCAGCTCGCCCGCCGAGGCGCGCTCCTGCGAGGTGCCCATGGCGTACTTGTTGTTCTCGATCACGTAGAGCACCGGCAGCTTCCACAGAGCCGCCATGTTGAAGCTCTCGTAAACCTGACCCTGGTTGATGGCGCCGTCGCCGCAATAGACCGCGGACAGGCCGTCATCCTTGTTGTACTTGTGCGAGAAGGCGAGGCCGGTGCCCAGCGGGACCTGCGCGCCGACGATGCCGTGGCCGCCGTAGAAGTTCTTCTCGCGGCTGAACATGTGCATCGAGCCGCCCTTGCCCTTGGAGTAGCCTCCACGGCGGCCGGTCAGCTCGGCCATCACACCCTTCGGGTCCATGCCGCAGGCCAGCATGTGGCCATGGTCACGGTAGCTGGTGATGACGTCGTCGTTGTCCTTCAGCGCGGCCTGGATGCCGACCACGACGGCTTCCTGGCCGATGTAGAGGTGGCAGAAACCGCCGATGAGGCCCATGCCGTACAGCTGGCCCGCCTTCTCCTCGAAGCGGCGGATCAGCAGCATCTCGCGGTAGTACTTGATCAAGTCCTCGGTCGAAGCGGCCTGCTTCGAAGCGGAGTCAGTCTGCGCCTTCGGACGGCGTCGTGACGCGGCCATGTTTCCTCCCCAGGGTTTATGCAGCGACGGCAAGCGAACAGCCAGGGCTGCAGCACGTTGCGAGGGTACATCCCACTTATGAGGGTGCATCCCCCTCGCACCGGAAGCGGATGCGGGGCGCACAGTACACGACAAGCGCACGAGACGCAAATATCTGTTTTTAAACGCGAAATTCGGCGTTAACCGGCTTTCGGTTAATTCACTGATATGACCTACTTCTCAGCGCTAGCATCACCTTCGGCCTGCGCCGGAGGGAGTGCGATTATGACGTCGCGGGGGCCGGAAAGGTTCAACATCGTGCGCGCACGCTCGTCCAGCATGTCGCGGTCCAGGTGGTCGCTGCGCATCAGTTGCGCGCGGCGGTCCATCCGCTCGCGCTCCGCCTTCACCTGATCCAGGACGGATTCCGCCGTGGCGATCTCCGCCTTCAGGTGGTTCATGGCGAGCAGCCCGCGGTCCCCCTGGACGGCGTAATAGACGAAGTAGGCGACGACGCAGGAGCCGATGGCCGGCCCGATGGCCTGGCGAAGGGCGCTTTTCGCGGCGCGTTTCAGCGAGTCGGTGAGGTTCTGGAGCATGGTCATGGCGGCATGATGGAATCACACGCGATTCCTTCGGTCAAACGGAAAAGAAGCAATCCGAAAGAATTCACCGCGCCATGCTCTTTGTACCGCCGAGTAATAGGCGGCTTACACCCCCAAAGGAAGGTGACACAGGGCGCAACCTTCGAAAGAAGGCGGATTGCGCTTCACTCCGGCGGAACCTCGCGCGGGCGGCGGTCCTCGCCGATGGCGACGTAGGTGAAGACGCCCTCGGTCACCTTGATCGCCTCCCCCGCGCTTCGCTGGCGGCGCACCCAGGTCTCGACCCGCACGCGGATGGAGGTTCGGCCCACCTTCGTCACATGGGCGAAGCAGCTCACCTCGTCGCCGACATAGACCGGCTTGTGGAAGGTCATCGCCTCGATCCCCACCGTCGCCACGCGCCCGCCGGCCCGCCGCAGGGCGGCGACGCCGCCGGCCAGATCCATCTGGGACAGCAGCCAGCCGCCGAAGATGTCGCCGTTGGGGTTGGTGTCCGCCGGCATGGCGATGGTGCGCAACGCCGGACCACCCTCCATGTCGGGGTGAGCCGGGATCTGCTCGGTGGGAGTGCTGTCGCTCATCGTGCCTCCGCCCTCGTTCATTCAGGGGTCGAAAAAGCGCATCACAAAATATGGTGCGGGGAGTATATAGGAGCCACCGCATGCGCTTGCGCAGCCCTGACGAAATTCCTATAACTGGGGCCATGAGCGATCTTTTCGAGAACACGGCGCGCAAGGCCGAGACCTACTCCGCCCAGGACATCGAGGTTCTGGAGGGGCTTGAGCCCGTCCGCCGGCGCCCCGGCATGTACATCGGCGGCACCGACGACCGTGCGCTGCATCATCTGGTGGCCGAGGTTCTGGACAACGCCATGGACGAGGCGGTGGCCGGACACGCCAGCCGCATCGACCTGGAGCTGACCGCCGACGGCACGGTGGTGGTGCGCGACAACGGGCGCGGCATCCCGATCGACGACCACCCGAAATACCCGGGCAAGTCGGCGCTGGAGGTCATCCTCACCACCCTGCATTCGGGCGGCAAATTCTCCAACAAGGTCTACCAGACCTCCGGCGGCCTGCACGGCGTCGGCCTGTCGGTGGTGAACGCCCTGTCCGACCGGCTGGCGGTCGAGGTGGCGCGCGACCGCCAGCTCTACGTGCAGCACTACAGCCGCGGCCTGCCCCAGGGACCGCTGACCCGCCAGGGCGCGGCCAATCGCCGCGGCACGACCATCCGCTTCCACGCCGACCCCGAGATCTTCGGCGAGACCGCCCATTTCGAGCCGCACCGGCTCTACCGGCTGGCCCGCTCCAAGGCCTACCTGTACCGGGGCGTGGAGATCCGCTGGAGCTGCGACCCGACGCTGCTGGCGCCGGACAGCACCACCCCGGCGCAGGAGACGCTGCATTTCCCCGGCGGCCTGCTCGACTATCTCAACGCCGCCCTGAAGGAACGCCGGACGCTGACCCGCCTGCCCTTCTCGGGCGCGCTGGACTTCCCGAACCAGCAGGGCCGCGTGGAATGGGCCATCGCCTGGCCGGAGGATGACGAGGGCTTCTCGCACACCTACTGCAACACCGTGCCCACCCCGCAGGGCGGCACCCACGAGGCCGGCCTGCGCGCCGCGCTGACCCGCGGCCTGAAGGGCTATGGCGAGCTGACCAGCAACAAGCGCGCCGCCCAGGTCACCGCGGACGACGTGATGGGCGACGCCTGCATCCTGCTGTCGGTGTTCATCCGCGAGCCGCATTTCCAGGGCCAGACCAAGGAGAAGCTGGTGACGGCGGAAGCCCACCGGCTGGTCGAGGCGGCGATCAAGGACCATTTCGACCACTGGCTGTCCGGCGACCCCTCCTCGTCCAAGGCCCTGCTGGAACGGCTGATCGAGAAGGCGGAGGAGCGCGCCAAGCGCAAGCAGTCCAAGGAGTTGGGACGCAAGTCCGCGACCCGCCGCCTGCGTTTGCCCGGCAAGCTGGCCGACTGCTCCCGCAACTCGCCGGAGGGCACGGAAATCTTCCTGGTCGAGGGCGACTCCGCGGGCGGCTCCGCCAAGCAGGCGCGCAACCGCGAGACCCAGGCCATCCTGCCGCTGCGCGGCAAGATCCTGAACGTCGCCTCGGCCTCCTCCGACAAGATGAAGGCCAACCAGGAACTCAACGACCTCACCCAGGCGCTGGGCTGCGGGATCGGGAAGGACTTCTCCAGCGACAAGCTGCGCTACGAGCGGGTCATCATCATGACCGACGCCGACGTGGACGGCGCGCACATCGCCTCGCTGCTGATGACCTTCTTCTACCGGGAGATGGGCGGGCTGATCCAGAACGGACACCTGTATCTGGCCCTGCCGCCGCTCTACCGCATCAGCCACGGCGCCAAGTCGGTCTACGCCCGCGACGACGCGCACAAGGACCAGCTCCTGAACAAGACCTTCAAGGGCAAGAAGGTGGAGATCAGCCGGTTCAAGGGCCTGGGCGAGATGATGCCGGCCCAGCTCCGCGAGACGACCATGGACCCGGCCAAGCGCACGCTGCTGCGCGTCGTCGTGCCCAACAGCGCCGACCCGGAGCAGGCGGAGGACGTGAAGGCCACGAAGACCCGCGTGGAGGAGCTGATGGGCCGCCGTCCGGAGCTGCGCTTCCAGTTCATCCAGGAAAACGCGAAGTTCGTCCGGGTCGACGACATCGACGTGTAACCCGTGGCGCTGTACGCTCGTCGGCGTGCACACCAACGCCGCGGGACCCCGGACGAATGACCTCGACGCTCGCCCTGTACCAGACGGACCTCTTCCGCCCGACCTACCGCCCGTGGAAGGGCGAGCGCTGGGAGCTTCTGCTCGCCCCGATGCTGATCTGCAAGGGCTACTGGAGCGAGGCGATGCTGGTCACCGACATGGCCGGGCTGATCCGCCATGACGGGCCGGCGTCACGCACCTGGATGTCGATGACCCCCATGGAAATCGAAAGCCAGGAAATCGGCTGCCGCTTCGCGACGGGGCACACGGTGGTGATGGGCCTCGGCATGGGCTGGGCCGCCGCCAACGCCGCCCTGCGGCCGGAAGTCACGCGCGTCACCGTCGTCGAACTCGACCCCGAAGTGATCGCGGTGAACGCCACCATGGACGTGTTCGGCCAGCTTCCGCCGGAGGCCGCCGCCAAGGTGACGGTGGTCCTGGGCGACGCCCTCGCCCACACGCCCGACGAACCGGCGGACACCCTCATGGCCGACATCTGGCAGCCGCTCTATGGGGACGACCGGTTGGAGCAGGTCCGCCGCATGCGGGCCAACACCGGCGCCGCCCGGGTCTATTACTGGGGCCAGGAGATGGACATCGCCCACCGCGCCCGCCGGCTCGGCCTGCCTCTGGACGCCGCCTCGGTGGCCCGCATCGTCGGGGAAATGGGCCTGCCGCTGATCGGCCCGGCGGAGGTCGCCAATTATCCGGACCTGATCGAGCGCGCCGCCAGCAACTGGCTGCGCACCGATTGGACGCCGCCGGGATACGCCGTCGGCTGAGCCGTGGCTCTTCCGGGGGCGCGGGCTTGCCGGTGCCGAAGCGGCATCCCATCATTGCTCACCCCACGTCCACTCAGCAGCCCAGGCGAGCCATGACCTTCCTGTCCCGTGCCAGCGTTCTCGCCCTCTGCGCGATGGCGGCGGCCTGCACCAACGAACGCGTGGTGGCCGACCTGCCCGTCCCCGCCTACACGCTGAGCGAGGTGTCCTACGCGGCCTCCAACCGCGACCTGCGGGTGGTGATCCTCGGCAACCCCTTTGGCATGGACCCGCAGACCTTCGGGCCGCTGGTGACCGCCAACATGCAGAACCGCATTTCCGGCGTGCGCACCAACTTCACCACCACGCCGAACCAGACGGCGCGGCCGGACTACCGGGTCGTCCTGGCCTTCAACCCCGCCGAGACGACCCTGAACTCGTACCTGTGCAGCGGCCAGCCCCTGCGCACCAGCCCGCCGGGCGGCCCCATCGTGGTCCAGGGGGCCTTCTGCCGCGGCGGCGGTGCGCTGTCCTCGGCCACCGGCTGGCTCGACCGGCCGCAGGGACCGAACGACCCGGATTTCCGGTCGCTCATCAGCGACATGACCTTCGCCCTTTTTCCGGCCCGCCGCGCCGACCTGGACGGCTGCGGCGGGGGTCCTGACTGCTGAGGCGGGGGTCCTGACTGCTGAGGCGGGGGGCGGCGCTCAGGCGTAGAGAAGCCACTGCCGCAGGAGGGCGGTGACCGCCTGCGGCTGTTCCATGGCCGACAGATGGCCGCAATCCTCGATCAGGGCGAGGCGGGCGCCGGGGATGCCTTCGGCGATCTCCTCGTGCAGCGCGGGTGGCGTGATGGCGTCCTGCCGCCCGCACAGCACCAGCGTCGGGCAGGCGATGGCCCCCAGACCAGGGCGGCTGTCCGGGCGGTTCATGATGGCGGTCTGCTGGCGCGCATAGCCGTCCGGCCCGACCCGTTGGGCCTGGGCCTGCACCGACTCGACCAGGGCGGTTTCCGAGCTGCGGTCGGGATGGACGAGGCGCGGCATGCCGGCGGCCACCACCTGTCGCAACCGCCCCTGCCCCACCAGACGAACGGCGTCCTGGCGCGTGGCGGTCTGTTCCGGCGTGTCCGGACGCGCGCTGGTGTCGAGCAGGGCGAGCTTCGCCACCCGCTGCGGCGCCTGCCGCAGAATCTCGAAGGCGACGTAGCCCCCCATCGACAATCCGGCGAGGGCGAACCGGTCGGGCGCCCGCGCCAGCACGGCGGCTGCCAGGGCGGACATGGAGTCATGACCGGTCAGGTCGCCGACGGTCGGCTCCGCCACCTCGGCGAGATGGCGGCTCTGGTGCTCCCACAGCGCGGCGTCCAGCGGCATGCCGGGCAGCAGGATCAGGGGAATCCGGTCGCTCATCCCTCTTCCTCTCCTCATTTGGTTTTCAGTTCTGGTTTTCTTGTCCGGATCAGCGAATCAGCTCCAGCACCGTCTTGAAGGCGGGAATGTCCGACCGCTCCATCCATTCGAACAGGACCATCTCCGTGCTGACGATGGTCGCCCCGGCGGCGCGCATGCGGGCGATGCCGAGCTCCGCGTTGGCGGGCGTGCGGGACGACACGGCGTCGGCCACCAGCACCACCTCGAACCCCAGACCGACCAGCGAGAGCGCCGTCTGCATCACGCAGACATGGGCCTCCGACCCGGCCAGAACGACCTGCCGGCGGCCGATCCGCTCCAGCCGTTCCAGGAAAGCCGGCTCCCGCGCGGCGGAGAAGCTGATCTTCTCCACCACCCCGTCCGCCGGCAGCAAGGCACGCAGGGAGGCGGCGGTCGGGCCGAGCCCCTTGGGATACTGTTCGGTGGCGAAGGCGGGGACGCCAAGCAGCGCGGCGGCCTTCAGCAGGGTGGCCGCGTTGCGCTCCACCCGCGCGGACTCGGCGATGGCCGGCATCAGTTTCTCCTGGATATCGACCACCACCAGGACGGAACTTGCGGAGGACAGTAGCATCGGAGGGCTGCCTTTTTTCTTGGTCCGGTTCGGACGGCGAAGAGGCCGAAACCGGCCTCCCAGCCGCCGCGGACCCCGGATTTCCGCGGTTTTCGCGGGCTTTTCACAGCCTAGCCGAGCGGACGCGACCCGCCAAGCGGCCCGTCCGGAGCCACGCGATGCGTGATTTCATCACAAGGTCTATTGACAGCGCCCTTTGACTTCATATTCTGCCGCACCATCTACTCGTCGGGCCGTATCGGCACGATTTTCGCACTCCAGACAGAAACAGGTTGGATGCTCTTTTCGGAACTTGGGCTTGGACCTGACGTCCTGCGGGCAATCGAGGACAAAGGTTACACCCAGCCGACGCCAATTCAGGAACAGGCCATTCCCTGGGTCCTGCAAGGCCGCGACGTGCTCGGCTGCGCGCAAACCGGCACCGGGAAGACGGCCAGCTTCACCTTGCCGATGATCAGCATCCTGGCCTCGGGCCGGGCCCGGGCGCGCATGCCCCGGTCGCTCATCCTCGAGCCGACTCGGGAGCTGGCTGCCCAGGTCGCCGAGAGCTTCGAGACCTACGGCAAGCACCACAAGCTCAGCATGGCGCTCCTGATCGGCGGCGAGACCTTCACCGAGCAGGTGAAGCGGCTGGACCGCGGGGTGGACGTGCTGATCGCGACGCCGGGCCGCCTGATCGACCTGTTCGAGCGCGGCAACATCATGCTCAACGACATCAAGGTCTTCGTCATCGACGAGGCGGACCGGATGCTCGACATGGGCTTCATCCCGGACATCGAGCGGATCGTCAGCAAGCTGCCCAAGCTGCGGCAGACGCTGTTCTTCTCCGCCACCATGCCGCCGGAGATCCGCCGTCTGGCCGACGCCTTCCTGTCGAACCCGAAGGAAGTGACCGTCGCCCCGCCCGCCTCCCCGTCGGAGACGGTGACCCAGGCCATGGTCCTGGTGCACGAGGAGGACAAGCGCAAGGCGCTGCGCCACCTGCTGCGCACCGAGGACGTCAAGAACGCCTTCATCTTCTGCAACCGCAAGCGCGACGTCGCCATCCTGCAGAAGTCGCTGGAGAGCCACGGCTTCAACGCCGGCGCGCTGCACGGCGACATGGTGCAGTCGAAGCGGATGGAGACGCTGGAGGCCTTCAAGAAGGGCGAGATCACGCTGCTCGTCTGTTCCGACGTGGCTGCTCGCGGCCTGGACGTTCAGGGGCTCAGCCACGTCTTCAATTTCGACGTGCCGATCAGCGCCGAAGACTATGTCCACCGCATCGGACGCACCGGCCGGGCCGGTCGCTCGGGACGTGCCTTCACGCTCGCCAGCCCGCTGGACGGCAAGCAGGTTTCGGCCATCGGCCGTCTCATCAAGCGGGAGATTCCGTTGATCGCGATTGACGGCCTCGAGTCGGCCGAGTTCCTCAGCGAGGACGAGGCGCGCCGTGGCCGCAGCCGTGGCCGTGGCAAGGACAAGGAGCGCGGCGACCGCGCGCCGCGCGAGCAGCGCGCCGAGCGCCCGGAACGCGAGGACCGGGCGCCCCGTGAGGAGCGTCAGGCCCGCGAAGAGCGGCAGCCGCGTGAGGAGCGTCAACCGCGCGAGGAGCGGCCAAGCCGCGACGATCGCCCGGTCCGCGAGGAGCGGCAGCCCCGTGAGGAGCGTCAGCCGCGCGAGTCGCTGGCCGCTGCCGAGAGCCGCCGCCAGGAGCCGCGTCGCGATCGTGACCGCGATCGCCGCCGTCGCCGCGACGAGGACGAGGACGACACACCCGTGATCGGCTTCGGCGATCATATGCCGGCCTTCATGCTCCGCTCCGCGCGGCGCCCCGCCCCGGCCGAATCCGCCGAGCAATCCTCGCAGGAGGGCTGACCGCCATGCAGACCATCTTCGTCATGGTCAAGTGCGAGCTGGGCAAGGCCTATCAGGTGGCCGATCAGGCCGTTCAGGACATCGAGCAGGTGTCGGAGGTCCACTCGATCTCCGGCCAGTATGATCTGCTGATGAAGTGCTATCTGCCCCAGGATCTGGACATCGGCCGATTCGTGACCGAAAACATCCAGACCCTGACCGGGGTGCGCGACACCTTCACGCTCATCGCCTACAAGGCGTTCGCCTGAGGGTCGGGCGGCCGGACGGCCGCCTGGAAAGGGCTCGAACAAGGGGCTGTCCGCCTGTCGCGGGCGGTCCCTTTTTTCATGATTTATCCAGCCGGCAACAGACGTCGGACAATTCGCGAGACATGCCGCGAAACCGTTGACTTGGCCGGTTGGTTACCTCAAACGTTCCGCATGTCCCAGCTCCCGTCCCGACATGCCCGGCGCGCCCGCGCCACCAGCCCGAAGATGCACCGCCCGTTGGACCGCCGGTCGCTGGTCCTGCGATCCGGCATCGTCGCCCTGATGGCCGCCTGCGGCGTCGTCCTGGCCGATCTGGCCGACGCGCAGCAGCCTCCCCCTCCGGCCGCGCAGGCGAACGCCGCGCCGCCCGCCGGGGCGGAGCAGGGAGGACGCCTCGAAGTCGTCGTTCCGTCGCCGGGACCGTCGAACGGCAAGCCGCAGGACCCTCCGGTCCTTCTGGGAGCGGACACGGTCACCTTCGACGAGGCGAACAGCCTCGTGACGGCCTCGGGCAACGTCGAGCTGTCGCAGGGCGCGCGGACGGTCCACGCCGACGCCATCACCTACAACCAGAAGACCAAGGTGGTGATCGCCTCCGGCAACGTCCGTCTGGTCGAGCCCTCGGGCGACATCCTGTTCTCCAACTACGCGGAACTGACCGACGACATGCGCGATGCGTTCGTCGAGAACGTCCGCGTGCTGATGACCGACAACAGCCGCATGGCCGGCACCGAGGGCGAGCGGCGCGGCGGGCGGCTGATCCGCCTGAACCGCGCCGTCTACAGCCCCTGCGAACTCTGCCAGTCCGATCCGACCCGCGCGCCGGTCTGGCAGATCCGCGCCGCCCGCGTGGTGCAGGACAACGAGGACCACGAGGTCCGCTACCGCGACGCCTTCATGGAAATGTTCGGCGTCCCGTTCTTCTACACCCCTTACCTCTCCCACCCCGATCCGACGGTGGACCGGCGCTCGGGCTTCCTGACGCCCAGCTTCCGGAACAACTCGACCCTCGGTTTCGGCGTCATTTCCCACTATTACTGGGACATCGCGCCGGATCAGGATGCGACGTTCGACGTCGGCGGCTACTCCAACCAAGGCCTCTTCCTGGGCGGCCAGTACCGCAAGCGCTTCGAGAACGGACGGCTGCAGCTCGACGTGTCGGGCACGCAGGGGGAGATCCCCAACGGCACGCTGAAGGGCGCCGACGACCGGCGCTGGCGCGGCCACGCCTTCGCCAGCGGCCTGTTCGACATCGACGAGACGTGGCGCTGGGGCTTCAATCTAAAGCGGGCCAGCGACGAGCTGTATCTGCGCCGCTACTTCAACATCCGCGACGAGGTGCTGACCAGCCGGGCCTTCGTCGAAGGCTTCAACGGGCGCAACTACGCGGCGGTCAACGCCTACAGCTTCCAGGACCTGCGCTGGGGCAACCCGGTGCAGGAGCCCTACGTGCTGCCCGAGGCGCGCTACAACGCGCTGGGCGAGCCGGGCAGCCTGATGGGCGGGCGCTGGTCTCTGGACAGCAGCCTGCTGGCGATCGCCCGGCCGGGCAGCGGCGGTCCCGACACCCAGCGGCTGGCCATGCAGCCGGGATGGCAGCGGGACATCTATTCCAACCTCGGCTTCGTCACCACGGTCGAAGGCAGCGTCCTGCTGGCCGGCTACACCGCCCAGCGGTTCGACCCGAACGATCCGGCAGGCACCGGCAACGACAGCGTGCAGCGCCTGCGCTTCTTCCCGCAGGCCACGACGACGGTCCGCTACCCCTTCGTCCGCTATGGCGAGAACAACTTCCAGACCATCGAGCCCATCGGGCAGGTCAGCCTGTCGCCGAAGGTGGACAATGATCCGGCCTTCCCGAACGAGGACAGCCTCGACGTCGAGTTCGACGAGATCAACCTGCTGATGCCCAACCGCTTTACCGGCATCGATCGTCTGGATGGCGGCCTGCGCGCCACCTATGGCCTGCGCACCACGTTCCAGGGCTACAAGACGGGGTCGGCAAGCCTGTTCGTCGGCCAGAGCTTCCGCGCCGACGATACCGAGAACTTCCGCGGCGGGTCGGGCCTCGACAAGAAGTCGTCGGATTATGTCGGCCGTCTCGATCTGCGCCCGGCGGACTGGCTGGACCTGAACTACGGCTTCCGCATCGACCACGACACGCTGAAGCCGCGCCGCCATTCGGTCAACGCATCGGCCGGCGTGCCGCTGCTGCGGCTCTACAGCACCTACACCTACGTCGACCAGACGGAAAACCCCTACGTCGTGGAACGGAACGAGGTCGAGCAGGCCAGCCTCACCCTGGCGTCGCAGTTCTCGCAGCACTGGTCGCTCAGCCTGTCCCACTCCCAGGCGTTCCGCCCCGATGCTGGGCCGCGCTCCAGCGCCGGCGTCATCCGCTATCAGGACGAATGCCTGATCTTCGAGACCATCGCCCAGCGCGACTACACCACCATCCAGAACGGCGAACAGGAAGGAAACACCATCTTCTTCCGCTTCGTGTTCAAGAACGTGGGCGAGTTCCGCACGCCGGGGATCAGCGCCGGATTCCTCGGCCCGTCCGGGGCCAGCAACTGACCGGGGGCGGCGTCTGCCGCCAAGGTCAAGGGGTTGCATCGGGCGTCCGATCTGGGTAGCCATAGCACCCTCTTCTTCCGCTCGGGTTTGCTGCACATGGCCTTGGGACGCTACGACTACGAACGCCGTTATCGCCGCCGCTTCTGGGCGGGGTTTGCGAAGTTCGGTCTGTTCGCCGCCGTTCTCCTCGGTGTCGGTCTGTTCGCCTACCAGATGGGCATCGAGCAGTTGAAGGGCCGCGACGTCACCTTGCGGGAGGAAATCTCCACCCTGTCGCGCCAGAAGGCGGAGTTGGAGCTGCTGGCCAGCCAGATGCAGCACGCCGCCCGCACGGCGGAGGCCCGCGCGGCGGAGCTGGAGGGCCGGCTCCAGCGCGAGGTGCCGTCGGGCGATCTCGCGCGGCTGGCCGGACTGGTGTCGGAACGGCTGAAGGGGGGCATGGACCCCAACCGCCTCGCCTTCGTGATCGCCCAGGTCCAGGCGGTGCGCAACTGCCAGCCGGCGGAAACCAAGCGATTCGCCCTGGCCACCCCCCTCCTGAAATCGGGCAACCGCAGCACCAGCTTCAACAACGGCGCGGTGACCGTCAGCGGCGAGGGCCAATCCTCGCGCAACGCCCAGGGCAACGCCGAGAGCTGGTTCGACCCGGCGCAGCCGGTGACCATCAAGATCGCCGGCATGGGCGGCAAGGAAACGGTCGCCAAGGGCGTTCTGCCCCTGCACCAGACGGTGGTGCTCGACAACACCGAGTATCGATTCACCTTCGCGCCCGGCGCCCGCTCCTTCGTGGAGGTGACCGCCGACCGCTGCCCCTTCCCTTAATCCTCGTCCGGAACGGCAAAGGCGCGGGGCGGCTTTCCGGCGGTATGGATGTGCCACATCGTTGCGTAGGCGCTCTCCAGGGCGCGGGCGAGGCGGTCGGTGTCGAACAGCGGCGCGCGGCCCCGTTCCGCGGCGAGACGCGCTTTCAACCGGGCGAGGCCGTCCGGATCGTGGGCCAGCCGCAGGGCCATGGCCTCGTAATCGGCAAGGGACCGGACGGCCAGTTCGGGCAGTCCGGCGGCGCGCAGCAGGCTCGCTCCGACACGGGACGCGAATCCCTCCCCCGGCGCCGTCAGAACCGGCAGGCCTGCCCACAGCGCGTCGCTGGCCGTGGTGTGGGCGCCGACCGGCGTGGTGTCCAGGAACAGGTCGGCCAGACGGTAGCGCGCCAGATGCTCCGCCGGAGGGCGCCGGGGGGCGAAGGCCAGCCGGTCCGCCGCAACGCCCCGGTTTGCCGCCTCCCGCCGCAGGTTCGCGCTCGCCTCCGGGTGGCTGTCGAGCAGCCAGAGCACGCTGTCCGGCACGGCGTGCAGCAGGCGGCACCACAGGTCGAACAGGGCGGGCGTGATCTTGTAGGCGGCGTTGAAGCAGCAGAAGACCATGGCCCGCTCCGGCAGGCCGCAGGCGGCGCGGGAGGGAGGCGGGCCGATCGGCCGGTTGCGGTCGTTTGGCTGGTAGCAGACCGGAAGCTGGACGATGCGCTCCGCGTAGAAGGGCTGATGGTCGAGCGGCGTGACCAGCGGGTCGCCGATCACGTAATCGATGAACCCCGCTCCCATCGTCCCGGGATAGCCCAGCCACTGCACTTGCACCGGAGCGGGCCGGTGGGCGGCGATCTCCGGCCGGGCGTGCTGGGTGTAGCCCTTGAGGTCCACCAGGATGTCGACTCCGTCCGCCCGGATGCGCGCCGCAGCGTCGGCGTGGGAGCAGCCGGTGAGGTCCACGAAACGGTCGAATCCGGCGGCCAGCCGGCGCCGCATCGGGCCCCCGTCGTCCGGGCCATAGCTGTAGCCGATGACCTCCACCCGGCTCCGGTCGTGACGCTCGATCAACTCGGCGATGAGGGCGGCGGTGGCGTGCTCGTGATAGTCGGCGGACAGATAGCCGACGCGCAGGCGGGTGCGCGGTCCGGAGTCGTGGCGGACCGGCGTAGGGGCGATGGCCCGGGTCCGCCAGTCCGCGTAGCGTCGGGCGCAGGCCAGTTCCGCCGCCGGACCGGCCCCCTCGCCGAGGAAGATCCAGGGATGGACCTGCCGCGTCGCGCCATCGCGCACCAGGGCGGCCAGTTGCGCGGAGCGCTCCGCCAGGCCGTCCCACCGGCAGAGATGCCGCATCTGCTGGACGAGCTGGGCCAGCACGCCGCCCGCGTCGGGCAAACCGAGCGCCAAAGCGCGTGCGAAGGCCGGCAGACTGTCCGCCGGACGTCCGGCCTCCTTCACCACCAGCGCGAGATTCGCGTGGGCCTCAGCCAGATCGGGACGCAGGACCAGGGCGTTGCGGTAACAGCCGGCGGCGGCCTCCGCCTGCCCCCGCTCCTGAACCACCGCACCGAGGTTGAGCCAGCCGGGAACCAGCGTGGGGTCGAGCGACACGGCGCGGCGCAGCGCCGTCTCCGCCGCTTCCCGGCGGCCCAGCGCGCGGAGCAGGACGCCCTGGTTGCAGGGGGCCGGGGCGAAGCGCGGCATCAGCCTCGCGGCCTCGCCATAGGCCTCCGCCGCCTCCGCGATGCGGCCCAGCGCCTGGAGCGTCAGGCCCAGATTGAACTGGTTGCCGCCGAAATCCGGCAGCCAGGACAGGGCGGCGCGGTGGTGCGCCTCGGCGTCGGCCGCCCGCCCCTGCCGCCGCAGCGCCTCACCGAAGGCGGAGCGGGCCACCGCCTCCTCCGGCGTGCCGGGCTCGCCCAGTACGTCGAGCGCGGCGAACAGGCCGGCCAGAGCCGTGGAATCGCCGGGCGTGGCGGCCAGCGCCCTGCGGAACTCCCCGATCCGGGCGCGGAGGTCGGCGGTCATGCCCCTTGGCAGCCTACTTGCGGACCCAACGCCCGCCCGACAGCACATACTGGCCGGCGGGGGTCCGCTCGATCAGCTGCTTTCCGGCCAGGGCCTGGACCTGATCCACCGAGGTGCCGTTGCTTCCGGCGATCTCGCGGTAGCGGGCGATGCGCTGCGCGTTGACCTGCTCCGCGAGTTGGGCCGCGGCGGCCGGCGCGCCGGGGACCGCCCCGACCAGCCCGTCCGGACGTTCGCCGATCTGCCCGGCGGCCTTGGCGGCGCCCAGGGCGTCCTGGGCCGGCGCCATCGCCGGAGCCGACAGGGCAAACGCCAGGACCAGCCCGGCGGCGGCAAACATGCGCTTCATGGCTTCCTCCCTCCCTTCGCACCACCCGAGGCGTCCTGGGCCGGCGGCAGGCCGAACAGCGCCGGATCGTCCGCGATGGCCTTCTCCAGGTCGCGTTCGACCTTCACCCGGACTTCCTGTTCGATGCGGATGTTCAGGTTGATCTCGATGGGCTTGTCGGGCGCCTCGACCTTGACGGTCGGGGTGCAGGCGCCCAGTCCGGCCCCCAACCCAGCGATCAGTGCGGCGGTCAGGACGCGCCGGCTTCGAACCGTGTGTCTCATGGATTCTTTCGTTGGAACTCCGTCATGCGGTCGCGCACCGTCTCGGGAATGCGGTAGGTGTCCAGGCTCTGCCGCAGAATCCGGTCGAGCGCGCCGCTCACCTTAAGGTTAAGCGCGACCGGATAGCCATCGTAGAATGCCGGGTTGGACCCGCGGATGGCGATTCCGACCGCCAGCTCTCCGCCGGCCTGCCCCTCGACGGTGGCGCTCAGCGTGTCGTAGCGGAAATCGGTCAGCGCGCCCATCAGGAGCGACGTCGGGCTGCCCTCCTCCCCCTTCAGGAAGCCCGGCGGGTTCGCGGGGTCGTAGCGCAGCGTGCCGGGACCATCGGCCTCCAGCAGCCCGCCGTCCAGATGGACGGAGTTCGCCTCGATGCGCACCGGCAGGCGTCCGCTGACCGTTCCGCTCGCCTCCAGCCCGTCCACCGCGACCATCGCCAGCATGGGGCCGAGATGGACGCCCTCCGCCCGCAGCGTCACCGTCCCCCGCGGCGCCGTCGGGTCGATGGCGAAGGGGTCCGCCCGCAGCACCCCGCCGGCCCAATGCCATTCGGCGCGCTCCACGCTCAGCCGGCCCTTCGTCCCGTAGCCGAAGCGGAGGGTGCCGTCGGTCAGCGGCAGCCCGACGTCGAGCAGCTTCACCGCCAGCGTCTGGCCGGGCGCGATCACCGGCGGAAACAGGCTGGGAAGGGACAGCACCCCGTTGATCCCGCTGGCCGAGACCGGCCCGAATTGCCCGGCGAGGTCGGCGAGCAGCAGATCGCCCTGGGCTTTCAGCGCCGTGCCGTCCCAGGTGAGACGGGCCTTGGCCGTCAGGCTGCCCACCGTCTCGGCGATGGTGCCGGCGCCGGTCCAGTGGGTCAGGACCGGCAGCCCCTTGGCCGGCGCGGTCAGCGTCGCCTGCCCGCGGTGGAGCGCGCCATCGCGGGTCATGGTCAGGCGCAGCGTTCCGCCGGCCGTGCCCTTCGGTGTCGCCAAGGTCACCGCGGCGTCGCCGAGCTGGATGGTGTCGATGGGGATCGCGACCGCGTCTTGGCCCGCGTTTTGGCTGGCCGCGCCTCCGTTGCCCGCCGTCCCTGCGGAGCCGGTCACCGGGTAGCCGGCGATGCGCGGGCCGCCGTCCTTGGCCACGTCCAGCCTCAAACGGACATCCGCAAGGTCGAGGCGCTCGATTCGCCTTTCCAGAAGGGCATCCAGAGGGTGACGGACGATAACGGTTCCCCCAACCGTCCCCTGGCGGTCCAGACGGACCAGGGCGCGGGTCCGCTCCATTGACAGATCGGTCACCGTCACGGCGGCGTCCGGAAAGCCGGCGCGGCGCAGCGCCTGCGTGGCGGCGGTGCCGGCCAGATCGGTCCGGTGCTCGACGAGCAGGGCGACAGCCCCGCCGATCAGCGCCAGCTTGACCAGCACCAGACATCGCCTCAACCACCGCAAGCTTCGCTGCCGCACGCCCCGCCCCTCGCCGTCGAATTCGCCATCGGTCTCTTTCGGGTATGAACACCCGAAGGGCAGTCTATCGTCCATCGCGGGCGCGGCGCGACCGTGCAGAGCTGCGATAACGGTTGGTCGGCGGTTGGTCGGCGGTGGGCCAAGAGTCGAATATCCGCCGATGAAGGCAGCCCCGCAGGGCGTCTTTGCATCCGCGTCGGTTTCCCCTATGGTCGCGTCCGCGGAATCGGCACATCGGAGTGTTTCGCATGTTGCGGTGGACGCGCATTCTCATGGCGGCACTGTTCGCCACTTTCATCTTCGCTCAGGGGGAGGCCAAGGCCTTGGATCCGGAAAACACCCTCTATCTCGACGTCAAGGACGGCCGCGTGGTCATCGAACTGCGCCCCGACCTGGCACCGAACCATGTCGCCCGCATCAAGGAACTGACCCGTCAGGGCTTCTACAACGGCGTCGTCTTCCACCGCGTGATCGACGGCTTCATGGCCCAGACCGGCGATCCGACCGGCACCGGCACCGGCGGCTCCGGCAAGAAGCTGAAGGCCGAGTTCAGCAACGAGCCGCATGTCCGCGGCACGCTGTCGATGGCCCGCACGCCGGACCCGGACAGCGCCGACAGCCAGTTCTTCATCTGCTTCGCCCCGGCCCCGTTCCTGGACAAGCAGTACACCGTCTGGGGCAAGGTCGTCGAAGGCATGGAATTCGTCGACAAGATCAAGAAGGGCAGCCAGTCCCGCAACGGGCAGGTCAGCGACCCGGACAAGATCGTCAAGATGCAGGTTGCCGCCGACGCCAAGTAACGGCGGCGGGGCGGGATCGCCGATCGCGGCGGTCCCGTTCAGGCGATTGGGGCGGTGAAACCGCGCGCCGCCCCGTTTCCTGCCGCACCGCTTCCGGCCTTCACGGCCCGTTCATCGCCGCGGTCAGCGCCACCAGGAGATCCCGCATGCTGCGGGGCCGATCCTGCCAGCGCATCGACAGGCCGCCCAGCAGCACCTTCTCGAATCCCGGCGGCACCGTGGCGCCGCCTTCGGCCAGACGGGGCACCCGGTCGTTCATGAAGCGGCTGGTCGCGTCGGGCGGTGTCTTACCGGTCAGGGCGTAGTAGACGGTGGCGCACAGCGCGTAGACGTCCGTCCAAGGCCCCTGCTTCCCATCCGGCGCGTACTGCTCGGGCGGCGCATAGCCCGGCTTCAGGATCACCGTCAGGTCGGCGCTCTTGCCCGCGGCGTGGCGCGCGGCCCCGAAATCCAGCAGCTTGCGCTCACCGGAGCTGGTGAGGAAGATGTTGTCCGGGCTGATGTCGCGGTGGATCAGTCCCTGTTCGTGCACGGCGTGCAGCGCCTTGATGATCGGCGACAGCAGCGTCAGCGTCTGCCGCGCCACGAGCCGCCCGCCGCTTTCGGCGACATGCCGCTTCAGGGTCCGTCCGTCGAGCAGTTCCATGACAAGGTAGGCGGTCTCGTTCTCCTCGAAGAAATCCTGAACGCTGACGATCTCCTTCACCTCGCGCAGGCGGGCGAGCATCCGCGCCTCCTCCAGGAACTTCGCCAGTCCGGCGGCAAAGCCCCGCGCGTGCTCGTCGGAAAAGGGAACGACTCCCGGCGATCCCGGGACGCGGGACACCAGATTGGCCGGATAGAACTCCTTCACCGCCACCTTGATCTGAAGCCGTTCGTCCCAGCCGAGGTAGGTGGCTCCGAATCCCCCCTGCCCCAGGATCCGGCCGACAAGATAGCGCCCCAGCAGCCGCGTTCCCGGAAGGAGATGGATGCCGGCCCGGTTCTGGACGCGGACCGGATACCCGCAATCCCGGCACGTCTCACGCGGAGCCTTCGGCCCGAAGCAGGCCGGGCACAGGCCCGACGCGGCCGCGATCACCGGCGCCTCCACCGTCACCGCGGCGGCACCGACCGGAGGAGCGATGCCGCGGGCCGGCGGCGCGACGACGGTCGGCAGCGCCGTCGCACCACAGGGTTGGAAGGCGGCGCCCGGCCCCGACTGGCCGGCCAGCGCCTGAGGAACCGGTGACGGCTTGGCCGGGGGCAACGGCATCTGGCTCAGCCGGTCCAGCAGTTCGTAGAGGCGCCGGACCTCCGCCTGGGCGATGTCGTCGCTTTGGGCGGCGGCCAGCTCGGCCTGGAACTGCGGCTGTCGGACCGTCTCCAGGATATGCTGACGCAGGACCGAAAGCGCCCCGTCATCGCCGACCAGACCGCAGCAGGCCAGTTCCGCCAGCCGGATGATGCGGCGGCGCGGCAGCGGCTCGATCTGGCGCAGCCGCTGGACGAGCCGGCCCCGGCGGACGAATTCGTCGACCACCGAGGCCGCTCGGGCGGCGATCCGCTCCCGGTCGTGGTCCGGCAGGGCCGACCCCCGAATGGCCTCCACGGCGCCGGTCAGGGCCTGCCGGACCAGCGCCGTGTCGGGCGTCTGGAGCACCATGTTCTCCACCAGCAGCTCGTTCTTGAGCGCGGCGTCCAGCGCGTCCACGATCTCGCCCTTGTGCCGCTCCGCGGCGGCCACCGCGGAGACCGCGGTCAGATAATGGATTCGGCAGATCAGGTCCGCCTGCGTTTCGCTGAGCCCGACGATGGAGCGGCGGTAGGCGCTCGCCCCGCCCTGCTCCAGCCGGCGGGAGTAGCGGACGGTCAGGGCGTCGGCCATGGCGCCCCCGCCGGTCAGCCCCGCCGGGGACAGCAGATGTCCCATCAGCGTGCGCAGCAGGTCGGATTCCTGCTCCGCCGTGCCGCGGCCGAGCGCTTGCGGCGCGCGGAGCTGGCGCCGGATGCGCTCCAGCACCATGCCGCGCGCGGCGGGCAGACGGCCCTGGCGGAACAGGCCGTTGAGGACGCCCAGCCGGTTCGGCCCGAACGCGTCCATCGGCACGCGCCCGAACAGAAGGTTGCACAGCGTCACCATCGGCGCCCCGCCGGCCGGCGTGTTCCCGAACAGCTCCTGGGTGGCGGCGGGCGAGGCCAGCACGTCGCCGATCAGCTCATCCAGAGCCACGGACAGCGCATCCTGCCGCTCCGCCGGGAAAAGCTGGATCAGCGCGTCGAGCTTCGACGTCCAGGTCCGGCATTCCTCCAGCTCCATGGAGAGCGCCGCCCGCAGGTCGAACCCGGCGTCGCCGGTCGGCGACTTTCCCGGCGCGGCGCGCAGGATCGAGTCGATGAGGGCCCGCCCCCGCGCCTGCCCGGAAAAGGCGGTCTGGGCGGCGCGCGCCTTCGCCGATGTTTCGGCAACCGCGTTGTCCAGCGCGCGGCGGCGGGCCTTGGCCTCCTGACCGGGAAGGCGGGCCTGCACGGTGGCGATCCGCCCCAGGGCGGATTCCATCAGCGTGGTCTTGACCTGAAGCGCCTTCAGATGCCGGCTGTTGTGGATCAGCTCGGTCGGGGTCAGCACGAGTCCGTCGAGATGCGCACGCAGGACGACGCCGATGACCATCCGCGCCGGCCCCCCATGATGGTCGGCGAGCGTGTGGCACAGCGCCGCCTCGTCGAGCGTGCCGACGGGGCCGGGTGCCCCTGCGGAGGCGGGCGTCCTGGAGGCGGGCATTGACACGGGCGGCCTTTGGGCGGGATCGGCACGGCGGCGGATGGCGTGGACGGTCCGCCATGATCAGGGCGATCCGGTAAACAGCCGGTATACGGGGGGAAAAATGGCCGAACGGTCCGGTTGCGCGACGATCCGGACCGCTTGCGCAAAGGTGGGACAAGGGCCCATCGGGCGTGGTTCGTGACACACTTTTGCGCGCAGCACCGCCCTTCCCTTCCCCTGCGGGCTGTGCGATACCCAAACCGATCCGGCGTCCGACACCGTCGGCGGGAAACCCAGATGGAGCAGGTCGAGTTGGACCAGGGAGTCGGCGCCCCCACCCTCACGCTGCGTCGCAGCGCTGCGAACGGTTCCCTGGAGTGCAGGCTGTGCCCTGGGCGCGGCGGCGTCGTGACCAGCCTCGCCTGGCAGGGCGCGGACGGCACCATCGACCTCCTGCGCCCGGCCTCCGACTGGGCGCTGCGGCACGGCTCGGCCAACGATATGGGCTGCTTTCCCCTGGTGCCTTTTTCCAACCGCATCGCCGGGGGCGAGTTCGCCTTCGACGGGCGGCGGGTGCGGCTGCCGCTCGACGGGGACGGCAACCCTCACGTCATCCACGGCCATGGCTGGCGCGCCGACTGGACGATTGAGGAGGCCACCGACTCGGCCGCGCGCATGGTTTTCCGGCACCGCGCCGACGCTTGGCCCTGGCGCTACCGCGCGACCCAGACCGTGGCGCTGGAGGAGGATGGGGCCAGCCTGACCCTGTCCCTCGCCAACGAGGACGACCGGCCGATGCCCGCCGGCATCGGACTGCACCCCTACTTCCCGAAGCCGCCGGGCACCCGGCTGACCGCCCGCGTCGGCGGCGTCTGGCTGAACGGCCCGACCATCCTTCCGGTGGAGCGGGCCGCGGTGCCGCCCCGCTGGGACTTCACGGACGGGATCGTCATGGACCGGACCGTCCTGGACAACGGCTTCACCGGCTGGGATGGAGCGGCGGCGCTGGATTGGCCGACACTCGGCCGGCGGCTGTCGATCGAGACGGAGGGGCCGTTCGGTCATCTCATCGTCTACGCCCCGCCGGACGCGGACTATCTCTGCGTCGAGCCGGTGTCCCACATGACCGACGCGGTCAACCGCCCGGAGGAGTCCGACGCCGGCCTGCGCCGTCTCGAACCGGGCGAGGAACTGAGCGGAACCCTGCGCCTGCGCCTGGAACCGCTCGCCCGTTGAAAACCGTCAGCTGAAAACCGGAAGCTGACAGCCGGAATCCGGCGTTACCGGCAGCGGACGAAGGTGGCGCCGAAGTCCGGTTGATCCAGGGTCAGGAACAGACGGTCCAGCCGCGGCGCGTCGGCGGCGTCAAGACGCAGCGTGCCCTCCGGCAACCCTTCCTCTCCGCCGAAGGACAGCCCCTCCGCCACGTCGCCCTCGCCGGGCGCCAGCGGGCCTTCCAGGGGAAAGGCGGCGATGCGCGGATCATGCAGGCTGAAGGCACCGTCGCTGGTGATCTCCAGGTAGGAGGTCCGGCAATCGTCGATCGGCGTGCGGGTGGCCGGATCGGCCTTGGCCCAGCGGCCGGTCAGCGCCGGCACATTCGCCTTGCGCTTCGCCGCGCCCGGCTTCGTCTGGCCCTGGCCGCTGGCTGGAACCGGGCGTTGCGGGGCGGCCGCCGAAATGGTCAGGGGCTCGTCGGCCACCGGGACGCGGCGGGCGGCCAGTTCCAATTCCAGCGCCTTGGTGCGCTCGGCCATCTGGCGTGCCAGACAGGCGGCGCGCTCCTTGACCTTCTTCGCGTCGGCGAGATCGGCCTCCGCCACCGGACAGGCGCCGTCCCGCCGTTGGACCCAGGCGCGCTGGCCAGCGGCGACCGCCTCCTCCCCGGCCTTCCCGGCCTCGTCGGTCAGCATCCGCAACGCCGATTCGAGCTTCTCGGCGGTGGCGGCCAGGGATGCATCCCGGCAGAGCAGCAGGGCGATGGGGGTTTCACCGGCGCAGTCCGCAGGCTTGGCGTCCTCCCCGCTGGTGTCCGCCGCCATGGCCGTTCCGGCCATCAGCATGCCCGCCAGAAGAATCGCTGCCCGCATCGCACAAATCCCTTACGCCGGAAACGCTTCCAGGACGGCCTTCACCTGCCGCTGGAAATCCTGGTCGCTGCGATAGCGCGTAAGGACCGTCTTGTCACGCTGAACCAGGAAAAAGATGTCCTCCCGGCTGGGCAGGGACCGCGGGTTGGGCTTGTCCAGCAGTTCCCCGTTCCAGCCGATCCGCGCCATGAAGTAGACGGCACGGGAATTCAGCATGAACAGCTTGTTGTCCGGCGCCAGCTTCTCCCGGCGCAGCAGCGCATACAGGTAATAGTTTCGCCCGTGAAAATAGTTGACGTAGATTGCCTGCAGCGCGGCGAAGCGCTCGTCGGGGCTGGTGTATTTCTTGATCTGCCGTTCCAGCTTGAATCCTGCAAAGAAGTACTCCCGCGCCTCGTTCTCGAAAGAGAAGGCGGAGCCGCGGATCTGGGTGAGTTGCTCCCCGTACTTGCGCAGGACGCGCCCCATCAGCAGTTCGAGGAATCGCCGTTCCGCCGCAAGCTCGTCCGGAGTCTGCAGGATCATCTCGAAGACATGACGCAGGTGATAGGGGTGCCGGACCACGATGACCGGAACGCTCGACGCCGGACGCTTTTCCGATCCCCCCCGTTCGCCGAGAAGGGTCGCCGACGGCGACACCGACGCGATCACCGAGGAGATGGTGTCCTGCATCTTCCAGCGCCGCTTCACCTGCGCGGATTGCTTGCCGATGTGAAAGCGGGCCAGCCGGCGCTGCCACCGGCTGCGCCACGTCTCCTTCGGCGCCTTGTGAGTCGGCAGGTTGGCGACGACCAGCGGGTTGCCGAGAATATCCGGCGGAGGCGGCAGCGGGTTGAAGTTGAAGTATTTTCCGGTGACGACGCCGCGCGTGGCACCGCCGGGCGCTCCATCGCCCGCCGGAGCACCGCCACCCATCGACAGGCCCGCCAGCGTCGCCATTTCCGATGCACACCCTGCCTGCGTCGCTCCCTTCCGGCGGACGGTGCCGGCGGACAGGGATCGGGTCTTTATAAAGCGGGCGGAGCGGTGATGAAAGACGCAACCGATCCACTCTGACATTGCATGTTTTTTGTGCAACCAGTTCGTGCCGCGTTTGCGAAGGCGCTCTGGTCTGCGCGAACTCTTCGATGGTACTATGCCCTTGTCCGTGCGGCGGAGAGCCGCAGGGGACCGGCCAGCGCAGACAACGGGTGGAACTTCATGGCGATCCACGTCGCTCTCAACCACAAGACCGTCTACCGTTACGACCGTTTGGTCAATCTGGGACCACAGATCGTCCGGCTCCGCCCGGCCCCCCACTGCCGCACCCCGATCCTCAGCTATTCGCTGCGCGTCACCCCGAAGCATCATTTCCTGAACTGGCAGCAGGACCCGCAGTCCAATTATCAGGCCCGCTTCGTCTTCCCGGAAAAGACCCGCGAATTCGTGGTCGAGGTCGACCTCGTCGCGGAGATCGCGGCGATCAACCCCTTCGACTTCTTCCTGGAGGAGAAGGCCCAGACGATCCCCTTCGCCTACGAACCCTGGCTGGAGCGCGAGCTGCGCCCCTACCTGGAGGTGGAGGAACCGGGGCCGCTGCTGGCCGACTACATGACCGGCATTTCGCGGGAGCCGGCGGCGTCCATCAACTTCCTGGTGGACGTCAACCAGCGGCTCCAGAAGGACATCGGCTACGTCATCCGCCTGGAGCCCGGCATCCAGACCTGCGAGGAGACGCTGGGCAAGCGCACCGGCTCCTGCCGCGATTCGGCGTGGCTGCTGGTGCAGATCCTGCGTCACCTGGGCCTCGCCGCGCGGTTCGTCTCCGGCTACCTGATCCAGCTCACCGCCGACCAGAAGGCGCTCGACGGCCCGTCCGGTCCCGAGGAGGACTTCACCGACCTGCACGCCTGGACCGAGGTGTTCCTGCCCGGTGCCGGCTGGGTCGGCCTCGACCCCACCTCCGGCCTGCTGGCCGGCGAAGGGCACATCCCGCTGGCCTGCACGCCGGACGCCTCCTCCGCCGCCCCCATCTCCGGCCTCATCGACGAGTGCGAGGTGGAGTTCGGGCATGAGATGTCGGTCACCCGCATCTACGAGGCGCCGCGAGTCACCAAGCCCTACACCCCCCGGCAGTGGGCGGAGATCGAGGCGCTGGGCCACCGCGTCGACGAGGAGCTGACCGCCCGCGACGTCCGCCTGACCATGGGCGGCGAGCCGACCTTCGTGTCCATCGACGACATGGACGGGGCGGAGTGGAACACCACGGCGCTCGGGCCCAACAAGCGCAAGATGGCCGCCGACCTCGTGCACCGGCTGGCCAACCGCTTCGCGCCGGGCGGGCTGCTGCATTTCGGCCAAGGAAAATGGTATCCGGGCGAATCGCTGCCGCGCTGGGCGATGACCGTCTACTGGCGCCGCGACGGCGAGGCGCTGTGGGCGAACAGCGACCTGCTGGCCCGCGAGGACACCGACTACGGCCACACGGCGGAGGACGCCGGCGCCTTCCTGGTCACGCTGGCCAAGAAGCTGGGGCTCGACCCGGCGCTGGTCCTCGCCGCCTACGAGGACCCGTGGCACTACCTGCGCCGCGAATCGCTGCTGCCGGTCAACGTCGATCCGCTGGACAGCAAGCTGGAGGACAAGGAGGAGCGCGCGCGCCTCGCCCATGTCTTCACCCGCGGCCTGAACGAGCCGGTGGGCTTCGCCCTTCCGATCAACCGCAAGGTGACCCAGCAGGGGCCGGTGTGGCTGTCCAGCGCGTGGCCGCTGCGCCAGGAACGGCTGCTGCTGATGCCGGGCGACAGCCCGGTCGGCTTCCGCCTGCCGCTCGGTTCCCTGCCTTGGGTGTCGCCGCAGGACTATCCCTATTCCTGGGAGACCGACCCGTTCGAGGAGCGGGCGCCGCTGCCGCCGAACCGGGTGCCGCTGCGCCAGCACGCCTTGCGCGAGGAGGCCGAACGCCACGACTCCTCCCGGCGGAACGAGCGCGTCCAGCGCGCCATGGCCGAGGTGCGCAGCGAGATGCCGGAGCACGGCAAGTCGGCGTGGTGGGTGGTCCGCACCGCCCTGACCTGCGAGGCGCGCAACGGCCGCATCCACCTGTTCCTGCCGCCGATGAACACGCTGGAGGACTATCTGGCGATGCTCGCGGAGATCGAGGCGACGGCGCTCGAACTGGACATGCCGGTGGTGATCGAGGGCTACCAGCCGCCGAAGGACCCGCGCCTGAACTCGCTGGCCGTCACCCCCGACCCCGGCGTGATCGAGGTGAACATCCACCCCTCCCACACTTGGGACGAGCTGGTCCGCAACACGCTGGAGCTTTACGAGGACGCCCGCCAGTCGCGGCTGGGCGCCGAGAAGTTCATGATCGACGGGCGCCACTGCGGCACCGGCGGCGGCAACCATGTGGTGATGGGCGGCGCCACCGCGGCGGACAGCCCCTTCCTGCGGCGGCCCGACATGCTGCGCAGCCTGATCACCTTCTGGCAGAATCACCCGTCGCTGTCCTACGCCTTCTCCGGCCTGTTCGTCGGCCCGACCAGCCAGGCGCCGCGGGTGGACGAGGCCCGCGACGACGCGCTCTACGAGCTGGAGATCGCCTTCAACCAGATCGACAAGGCCGCCGCGACGGGCAACTGCCCGCCCTGGATGGTCGACCGCGTGCTGCGCAACCTGCTGACCGACGTGCAGGGCAACACCCACCGCGCCGAGTTCTGCATCGACAAGCTCTATTCCCCGGACAGCTCCACCGGGCGGCTCGGGCTGGTCGAGTTCCGCGCCTTCGAGATGCCGCCCCACGCGGAGATGAGCCTGACCCAGCAGCTTCTGCTGCGCGCCCTGGTCGCGCGCTTCTGGAAGGCCCCCTACAAGGGCAAGCTGGTGCGCTGGGGGACGGAGCTTCACGACCGCTTCATGCTGCCCTACTTCGTGCAGCAGGATCTGGCGGACGTCGTCGCCGACCTGCGCGACCACGGCTATCCCATCGAGGAGCGCTGGTTCGACCCGCACATGAACTTCCGCTTCCCGGTCTACGGCCACGTCAACCAGCGCGGCATCGCGCTGGAGCTGCGCATGGCGCTGGAGCCCTGGAACGTGCTGGGCGAGGAGCCGGGCGGCGGCGGCACCGTGCGCTACGTCGACAGCTCGGTCGAGCGGGTGCAGGTGCGGGTCACCGGCCTGACCGACGCGCGCTACGCCATCACCTGCAACGGCCGCCGCGTGCCGCTGATCCCCACCGGGACGGAGGGCGAATTCGTGGCCGGCGTGCGATACCGGGCGTGGCAGCCGCCGTCCTGCCTGCACCCGACCATCCCGGTGCACACGCCGCTGGTCTTCGACATCCTGGACCAGTGGGCGGGCCGCTCCATCGGCGGCTGCACCTACCACGTCATGCATCCGGGCGGGCGCAACTACGACACCTTCCCGGTCAACGCCAACGAGGCGGAGGGCCGGCGCCTCGCCCGCTTCTTCCCCTTCGGCCACACACCCGGCCCGATGGACACGCCGGCGGAGGAGCGCAACCCGCAGTTCCCGATGACTCTGGACCTGCGGCGGGGCTGAACCGGCATCACCGCCACCCGGCCGGAATACGCCTTTCGGCCGGGTGGCGCCGATGCGCCGCTTGCATCGGCGGGACCGGGCGTTCACACTCGCTGTGCATTGCACCGCTGTGAACCCACGATCCGACCTTGGCCGACCGCGAATCCCCCTTTCTTGACCCTGGCGCGCCCCCTCTTCCGGGGCTGCGTCCGGTGCCGTTCCTCCAGGGATCGCTGTTCGGCGAGGCTGACGCCATGGGCTATGGCCGCGGCGAGGTCTATGACGAGATGGTCACCGGGCAGGGCCGCCTGCGCCCGCACTGGCAGACCTTCATGGGCACGCTGGGCCCCCTCGACCCGGAGCTGATGGCCGAGCGGTGGGAGGAGGCGCGGCGCCTGCTGCACCAGAACGGCGTCACCTACAACATCTACGGCGATCCCAAGGGAATGGAGCGGCCCTGGCCGCTCGACATGGTGCCGCTGCTGATCCCCTCGCACGAGTGGAAGGCGGTCGAATCGGGTCTGATCCAGCGCGCCACGCTGCTGAACGCGGTGCTGGCCGACATCTACGGGCCGCAGACCCTGACGCGCGGCGGCCGGCTGTCCCCGGCGGTGATCCACGCCGATCCCGGATTCCGCCGCGCCGTGCACGGCATTCCGGTGCCCAACGACATCCACCTGCATTTCTACGCGGCGGATCTCGCCCGCGCGCCGGACGGGCGCTGGTGGGTGCTGTCCGACCGCACCCAGGCGCCGAGCGGCAGCGGCTACGCGCTGGAGAACCGGGCGGTGCTGGCGAAGGTCCTGCCGGACAGCTTCCGCCATTGCCAGGTGGAGCATCTGTCGCCCTTCTTCGAGGCGTACAAGGAAACGCTGCTGTCGCTGAGCCCGCGCCGCGACCAGCCGCGCATCGTCCTGCTGACGCCCGGCCCCTACAACGAAACCTATTTCGAGCACGTCTATCTGGCCCGCTATCTCGGCATCACGCTGGTGGAGGGTGCGGACCTGACCGTGCGCGACCGTCAGGTCTATCTGAAGACCCTGTCGGGGCTGGAGCCGGTGGACGTCATCCTGCGCCGCCTGGACGCCGACTTCGCCGACCCGCTGGAGCTGCGCGCCGACAGCTCGCTGGGCGTGGCGGGGCTGATCGAGGCGGTGCGCGCCGGCAACGTGGTGGTCGCCAACTCCCTCGGCTCCGGATTCCTGGAATCCATGGCGGTCAAGCCGTCGCTGCCCATGCTCTGCCGCCATCTGCTCGGCGAGGAGCTGAAGATGCCGGGCGTCGCCGTCTGGTGGTGCGGCAACGACGACGAGCGCGCCTACGTCATCGAGCATCTGGACGGGCTGGTGGTCAAGCCGGCCTTCCCGTCCCTGTCCTTCGAGCCGATCTTCGGCGCCGACCTGTCGTCGGCGGACCGCGCCGCCCTGGTCGAGCGCATCAAGGCCCGCCCCTGGTGCTACGTCGCGCAGGAGCGTCTGGCCCTGTCCACCGCGCCGGTCTGGCAGGGCGGGCGGCTGCAGCCGCGCCCGCTGGTGCTGCGCGTCTTCCTCTGCGCCCGTCCGGACGGCAGCTACACCGTCATGCCCGGCGGGCTCACCCGCGTGTCCACCGAATCCGGCAAGCTGGTCGTCTCCATGCAGCGGGGCGGCGGCAGCAAGGACACCTGGATCCTGTCCGGACGCCGGGCCGAAACCACACCGGCGATGCCGCGCCCGCAACCGGCCCAGGAGCCCCAGCCGGCGCCCAAGGCGGCCTCCGCCGACCTGCCCAGCCGGGTGGCCGACAGCCTCTATTGGCTGGGCCGTTACGCGGAGCGGTCGGAGGGCACGGTGCGCCTGCTGCGCTCCACCCATTCCCGCCTGACCGACGGCAACGTGCCGGGCGCGTCGCTGCAGCTCCGCCCGCTGCTCCATCTGATGGCCTGGGAGGGCATGATCCCCTGGGACCTGACGCGCGTCACCGCGCTCGGCGGCGGGCGGGCGCTGCGGACGGCGCTCTACAGCTCCGTCGTCGACCCGGACCACCCCAACAGCCTGCGCGCCCAGGTGCAGCGGGTGCACCGCACCGCCTACTCGGTGCGCGACCGCCTGTCGCTCGACATGTGGCGGGTGGTCACGATGCTGGAGCGGCAGAGCCAGCCGCCGGCGCACAAGCTCGACGCCGCCGCCATGCTGCTGCGGCTGGACGACCTGATGACCAGCCTCGCCGCCATCGCCGGGCTGGAGCAGGAGAGCATGACGCGCGGCCAGGGCTGGCGCTTCCTCGACATCGGGCGCCGCATCGAACGGGCGCTCCACATCATTTCCGTGATGCGCGGCACCCAGGTCCACGCGCTCGACCGCCAGGACGAGCCCGTCCAGGTGGCGACGCTGAGCGTGCTGCTGGAGCTGGGGGAAAGCGTGATGACCTACCGGTCGCGCTACCTGACCAGCGTGCGCCGCCGCCCGGTGCTGGAGCTGCTGCTGGCCGACGAGTCGAATCCACGCGCCCTGGATTTCCAACTGGCGGCGCTGGAACGGCATGTGGCGGCCCTGCCCGGCGGTTCGCAGGCCGTGCCGGGCGACACGGCGACCTCGGCGCGCTCGATTCTCGGCGCCGCCCGCGCCTCGCTCCGCGCCTCGGACGCTCTGGACTCCGGGGCCACCCTGCACACGCTGCTCGACTCGCTCGCCCTGTCGCTGCCCGAGATTTCCAACCTCCTGACCCACGCCTATTTCAGCCATGCCTTTGCCCGACCGGCCTGACCTCTCCCCGGCCGTGGCCGGCGCGGCCCCCGCTGACGATCCCTCCGGCGACCGTTTCGGCGTGCGCTTCCGCGTGCGCCACACGACCCGCTACGACTATGCGGAGGACGTGTCGGTGTCGCACCATCTGCTGCACCTGACGGCCCGTCCGCACCCGCGGCAGCGCGTCCACCACAGCGCGCTGACCATCCTGCCGGCGCCGGCGGTGCAGTCGTCCCACACCGACTATTTCGGCAACACCGTGACCTACGTCGCGATGCAGGAGCCGCACCGGCAGCTGGTCGTCACCGCGGAGAGCGAGGTCGAGGTCGGCCCGCCGCCGCTGCTGGACGCCACCGCGACGCCGTCCTGGGAGCATGTGCGGGATTCGCTGGGCGGTCTGAGCGGGCCGGAGGACGGGGCGGAGGTGGTCCAGTACCGCTTCGACAGCACGCTGGCGGCGGCCAGCCCGACGCTGCACGATTACGCCGCGCGGTCCTTCACGCCCGGCCGGCCGGCGGCGGAGGCCGCGCTGGACCTGATGCGGCGCATCCACGACGACTTCACCTTCGACCCCGCCGCGACGACGATCGCCACCCCGCTGGCCGAGGTGATGCGGCACCGCCGCGGCGTCTGCCAGGACTTCGCCCACATCGTGGTCGGCTGCGTCCGGGCGATGGGGCTGCCGGCCCGCTACGTCTCCGGCTATCTGCGCACCCTGCCCCCGCCGGGCCGGCCGCGGCTGATCGGCGCCGACGTCAGCCACGCCTGGGCCTCCGTCTGGTGCGGCGCCGAGGCCGGCTGGATCGACGTCTGCCCGACCAACGCGCGCCGCGCCGACCAGGACTTCATCACCATCGCCTGGGGCCGCGACTACGACGACGTCAGCCCCGCCCGCGGCGTCCTGATGGGGGCCGCCGGCCACACATTGTCCGTCAGCGTCGATGTCGAGCCGCTGAACGGGTTCGGGGCGCCTTCCTTCCCCTGACAGGGATCGAGTCCTCGCGTTGAGCCCCCACCCCGGCCCTCCCCCGCTTTTGCAGGGGAGGGTGCCTTCTGTGAAGCGGCGGCAGTCCCCTCCCCTGCGTTAGCGGGGGAGGGTTAGGGTGGGGGCACAACGCAACCACTCGCCAAGCACCTCTGCCTTCCCGTCCGGTTGGTCACTCCGCCGGCTGGGGATGGCCCGTCGGGTGGCTGGCGGAGCCGTCCATCGCCGGTAGGGGTTTCTTCTTGGCGATGTAGCTGTAGACCGTCGGCACCACGAACAGCGTCAGGAAGGTGCCCAGCAGCATGCCGCCGACGATCACCGCGCCGATGGCCTGACGGCTCTCCGCGCCCGCCCCGTGGGCGTTGGCGAGCGGCACGGCGCCCAGCACCATGGCGCCCGTGGTCATCAGGATCGGGCGCAGGCGCAGCACGGCGGCCTCCTCCACCGCCTTGCGGATGTCCACCCCCTCGCGCTGGAGCTGGTTGGCGAACTCCACGATCAGGATGCCGTGCTTGGTGATCAGGCCGACGAGCGTCACCAAGCCGATCTGGCTGTAGACGTTCATCGTCCCGCCGGTGAAATGCAGGGCGGCCAGCGCGCCGGTCATCGACAGCGGCACCGTCAGCATGATCACGAAGGGGTCGATGAAGCTCTCGAACTGCGCCGCCAGCACCAGATAGATGAAGGCCAGCGCCAGGATGAAGACGAAGTACAGGCCCGTCGCCGATTCCCGGAACTCGCGGCTCTGTCCCGCGTAGTCGGTCTGGGCGGTGGCCGGCAGCACGCGGTTCGCCGCGGCCTGGAGGTAGCCCAGCGCCTCGCCCAGCGAGGTGCCCGGCGCCAGCGTGGCGGTGATGGTGACGGAGCGCAGCTTGTTGAAGTGGTTCAGCTCCTTGGGCGCCACCCGCTCCTCGATGTGGACGAGGTTGGCGAGCGAGATCATCGCCCCGGCGCTGGTGGCGACCCCGGCCTCCGCCGCCGCGGTCGGCGTGCCGCGCACGTAGATGGAGGCGATGTCGTCCGGGTTGCGGCGGTCGACGTCGCCGACCTGGACCACCACGTCGTACTGCTTGCCCTCCTTCTTGAAGCGGGTGACCTGCCGCCCGCCGAGCAGGGTTTCCAGCGTGCGGCCCACCGTCTCCACATCCACGCCGAGGTCGGCGGCCTTGTCGCGGTCGATGGTGATGCGCAGCTCCGGCTTGTTCAGCTTCAGGTCGGTGTCGAGGTTGGTCAGGCCGGGGAACTTGCGCGCCTCCGCCATCAGCCCGTCGACCATCTTCTGAAGCTCGTCGTAGGGCAGCGAGCTTTGGATGACGAAGTTGACCGGCTTGTCCACCGGGCTCTGGCCCAGCGACGGCGGATTGGTGACGAAGGCCAGGATGCCGGGAATGCCGAACATCTTGGGGAAGAGCTGGGCGGTGATCGCCTGCTGCTTCACGTCGCGCTCGTCCCAGTCGATCAGGCGGACGAAGGAAATGCCCTGGTTGACCACCGGGAAGCCGACCACGACGAAGAACTTCTCGACGATGGGGATCTGGCGGAACAGGTCCTCCATGCGCTTGGCGTAGCTTTCCGTGTAGTCGAGCGTCGAGCCTTCCGGGGCGATGGCGATGCCGACGATGGTGCCGCGGTCCTCGACCGGCGCCAGCTCCGATTTCAGCCCGGTGAACAGCGTGTAGCTGAGCCCAGCGACCACGGCGCCGACCAGCAGCACCAGCGGGCGCGCCTTCAGCGACAGCCGCAGGATGGCCCGATAGCCGTTGGTCAGCCCGTTCAGCAGCCGTTCGATGGCGTTGTAGAGCGCGTTGTGCTTCGTCTGGTGCTTCAGCAGCTTGGAGCACATCATCGGCGACAGGGTCAGGGCGACGAAGCCCGACACGATCACCGCCCCGGCCAGCGTCAGAGCGAATTCGGAGAAGAGGCGGCCGGTGCGCCCGGTCATGAAGCCGATGGGCGCGTAGACCGCGGCCAGCGTGATGGTCATCGCGATGACGGCGAAGCCGATCTCCTTCGACCCCTGCAACGCCGCCTGGAAAGGCGGCACGCCCTCCTCGATGTGGCGGTAGATGTTCTCCAGCATCACGATGGCGTCGTCCACGACGAGGCCGATGGCCAGCACCATGGAGAGCAGCGTCAGCGTGTTGACCGAGAAGCCGAAGGCGTACATCAGCGCGAAGCCGCCGATCAGCGACACCGGGATGGTCACCAGTGGCACCAGCGTGGCGCGGAAGCTGCGCAGGAAGACGAAGATGACCAGCACCACCAGGACGATGGCTTCGAAGATCGTGCTGAACACCGCATCGATGGACTTGGCGATGAAGACGGAGCTGTCATAGCCGACATCCACCCCCATGCCCTCCGGCAGAGCGGCGCGGATCTTCGGCAACGCCTCGTTCACCGCCTTGGAGACGTCCAGCGGGTTGGCAGTGGACTGCTTCACCACGCCGATGGCGACGGCGCCGCGCCCGTTGAAGCGGGCGCTGACCCGCTCGTCCCGCGCCCCCAGCTCGGCCCGGCCGACGTCCTTCAGCCGGACGAGATAGCCGCCGTCGTCGCGCAGGATGATGCGGTCGAACTCCTCCGGCGTGCGCAGGTCTGTCTCGGAGACGACGGTGAACTCCCGCGCCTTGCTCTCCACGCGGCCCGCCGGAATCTCGACGTTCTGCTTGCGCAGCGCGTTCTCCACGTCCTGCGGGGTGACGCGGTAGGCGGCCATGCGCTGCGGGTCGAGCCACAGGCGCATCGCGAAACGCCGCTCGCCGAAGATGCGCACCTGGGCCACGCCGGGCAGGTTCTGCAAGCGGTCCTTGACGTAGCGGTCGGCGAAGTCCGTCACGTCCAGCGGCGAATGGCGGTCGGAGGAGAAGGCCAGATAGATGATCGGCTGCGCGTCGGCCTCCACCTTCGCGATCACCGGCTCGTCGATCTCGTTGGGAAGCTGGGCGCGCACCCGGCCGACGCGGTCGCGCACGTCGCTGGCCGCCGTGTCGACGTTGCGGTCCAGCCGGAAGCGCAGGGTGATCTGGCTCTTCTCCGCGCGGCTGATCGAGGACATCACGTCGATGCCCTCGATGCCCGACAGCGAGTCCTCCAGGATCTGGGTGACCTGGCTTTCGATGATCTCGGCCGACGCGCCCTTGTAGGTGGTCTCCACCGTGACGACGGGCTCGTCGATCTTCGGATACTCGCGCACGGACAGGCGCTGGTAGGACACGATGCCGATCAGCATGAGCGCGAGGCTCATGACCGTCGCCAGGACGGGCCGGCGGATGGAGATGTCGGAGAGGACCATCGGCTCAGCTCCCCGCCGGCTTGTTGTTGACGACCACCACCGGGGCGCCGTCGCGGATCTTCAGCTGGCCGGCGGTCACCACCACGTCGCCGGGCTGCAGGCCGGCGGTGATCTCCACCTCCGCGTTGCGGCGCTCGCCCAGCGTGACCGTGGTCTGCACCGCCTTGCCCTCCACCACCTTGAAGACGAATTGCCGGTTGCCGAAGGCGCTCACCGCCTGCTCGGGCACCAGCACGGCGTTCGGGGTCTGGTCCAGCGTCAGGGCCACCCGGGCGAACAGTCCGGGGCGCAGCGTGCCGTCCCTGTTGGGGACGCGGGCGCGGATCACCACCGCGCGGCCGTTCACGTCCACCAGCGGGTCGATGGCGTAGACCGTGCCGTCGAAGGTCCGCCCGCCGAAGGAATCCACGGCGACCTTCAGGGTCTGGCCGGTGCGGACGGTCGGCAGATACAGCTCCGGCACCCGGAAATCGAGCTTCAGCGTGTCGATGGCCTCCAGGTTCACGATGTCCTTGCCGGCCGCCACCACATCACCCACCGAGACCTTGCGCAGGCCCAGCACGCCGTCGAAGGGCGCGGTCAGGGTCAGCTTCTCCAACTGCGCCTTGGCGAGCTGCACCGCCGCCTCGTCGGACTGGAGCTTGGCGAGCGCCTGTTCGCGGTTGCGGGCCGGGCCGGTGCGCTGGCGGTACAGCTCCTCGGCGCGGGACAGCTCGGCGCGGGAAAAGGCGATGCTCGCCTGCGCCTGGGCCAGCGTGGCGCGGGCGATGGAATCGTCCAGCCGGATCAGCACCGATCCCTTCTTCACCGCCTGCCCTTCCTGGAAGGCGATCTCGGAGACCTTGCCCGCCACCTCGGGCCGGATGACCACCGATTCGCTGGACAGCAGCGAGCCGACCGCGGTGACCTGGCGCGACACGGTGCCGACCTTGACCGGCGAGGCCTCCACCGGCATCGGCGGCGTGCCGCCCGCCGCGGGAGCGCCGGCGGACGAGCCGCCGGGGGACGGAACCTTGCCGGCGAGCAGCGTGTTGATGGTTCCGCCCTGCTTGACGAAGTACCAGTAGGCGCCGCCGCCGAGAGCGACCAGGACCAGAAGGGCGACGATGCGAAGCGTGTGACGCATGGATACGGAACCCGCACAGGCCCGCCGGCCCGCCGGACGGGCGCGCGGGGCGTTTCGTGTCAACCGGGCCGCTGTGAAGGGCGGACGGTAAACTGAACTATATCGTTCAGTTCAGTTCCGGAGTCGAGACGGTTGCAAGGGTTCAGGAGCGGGACGGCGGCGGTTCGGGTTGCACAACCCGGCCCTTTTCCATGTCCAGCCGCGCGCCATCGGGAAGAATCACCGTCAAATCAGCGGGTTGACCGGGACCGACCGTGCCGCAGCCACCGCGCGGACGGACCGGCCCGCCATCGAGGCAGAGGCCCGGTGCGCAACAGGGCGACTCGCCCGCCGGTAGAACCGCCCGAATCCGATCGCCTTCGATGCGAAGATCGGCCAGCAGGGCGCCATCCGCGCCGGGCGGCGGTGTGCCCTCGCCGAGGTCCGGGGATTCGATGCGGGCGCGCTTCAGCCAGAACTTCCCGGACGCCAGCAAACGTGCGAGCAGGCAGGAGGAGGTGGACGCGCTCATTCCCCGATCCGATGCTGTGGCGGCAAGGCTGTCGTTCGGCCGATGATCCAGCCTGTCACGGAAGCGTAAAGGAAGTTTTGCTCCTGTTGGACTCTTGAAGACATCCGGGAAATCGGCGATGTGACAATCCTTGGTCCTACGACCCTCGCGTCCCAAGGGGTGCCCGATGCTGATCGCCCAGATGTCCGACCTGCATGTGACGGCCCCCGGCACCGCCCCGACGACCGGTTACGACACGAACGCCCGGCTCGCCGCCGCGGTGGCCCATCTGAACGCGCTGGTTCCGCGCCCCGATCTCGTCCTCATCACCGGCGACCTCGTCAACGGGCCGAAGCCCGGCGAGTACGAGGCGCTGTCCGCTCTGCTGCAACCGCTCGCCATTCCCGTCCGCGTTCTGCCGGGCAACCATGACGACCGTGAGGGGCTGCGCCGGGCCTTCGCCGGCGCCGGCTGGATGCCCTTGGAGGGACCCTTCATCCAGCACGCGGTGGAGGAGTTTCCGGTCCGCATCCTGATGCTCGACTCGGTCATTCCCGGCCGGGCGCTGGGTGGCCTGTGTGCCGACCGGCTGTCCTGGCTGGCGGAGCGTCTGGCCGAGCAGCCGGAGCGGCCGACCGTTCTGGCGCTGCACCACCCGCCCTTCGACACCGGGCTGGCCTTCCTGGACACGCTGCGCTGCCTGGAGGGCGCGGAGGAACTGGGGTGGCTGGTGCAGAGCCGTCCCAATGTGCGGGCCGTGCTGTGCGGCCACACCCACCGCCAGACCGCCGTCGCCTGGAACGGGGCGCACGGCTATGTCGCCCCGTCCGTCGCCTATCAGATCGCGCTCGATCTGGCGCCGGAACCGCCCTACCGCTGGACCGACGAGCCGTCCGCGCTCGCCCTTCACATGTTCCGCCCGGACGGCACGGTCGTCACGCATCTCAGCGTGATCGGCGACTATCCGGGCAGGGAGTTTTCCCGCAAGGCCAGGAATTCCTGAAAGTTGGCGCAGCGTCCGGCGGCCTGAGCGGCCATGTAGGCGGCGTTGAGGGCGCGCTTGGCGTCCAGGGCGGCGGCGAAGCGACGGCGCAGCGCCGCGTCGGCGATCCGCAGCCCGTCGCCGCCCAAACGGTCGAGAACATGGCGGTAGCAGAGGTCCGCCCGCGCGCCGCTGTCGGCGGAGCAGGTGATCGACCCCTCGCGCTGCCGGTATTCGTACAGCGGCTCCAGCACGAGCGGCAGACGGCCCACCCGGTCGAGGACCTGGACGTTGAAGACCACGTCGTCGCAGAAATCGACGCCCTGCTCCCAACCGGGGACGAGGTCGCGGCGGACCACGAAGAACATCGGGATGGAGGTTTCCAGGAAGGCCGCCGCGTCCAGCGTGGCAGTCCCGGCGCCGGGCGGGAACAGGGTGGAGAGCGGCGAACCGTCGCCATCGCGCATAACCGCCACATTGTCCGCCGCCGCCCCCTGCGCCGCCGCCAGCGGGGCCAGCCGCGCCAGCCGGTCGGGTTCGAACCGGTCGTCGGCGTCCAGCGGCGCGATCAGCGGCCGACGCGCGCAGCGCAGACCGGCGTTGCGCGCCGCCGGTGCGCCGGACCCGACGCGGCCGGTTCCGGTGAAGGTCAGGCGCGAATCGGCGATGCCCGCACCCTCCAGAAGCGCGCGGTAGTCGGTGCCGTCGTCGCTGACCACCACCGCCTCCCAATCGGGAACGCTCTGCGCCAGGAGGCTGGACACGGCGCGGACGATGGTGTCCTGCGCCCGGTAGGCCGGAATGATGACCGAGACGCCGATCCCGCTGCCCTCGTCCATGCACCGCCCTCCGATTGTGCAAGGGTCAGTGTGCCGCTCCTTTCCGGAAGTGCGCAAGCGGCGATCCGCACCGATGCGGCCAGCCTGAGCGTGACTATGACGGCGCCGGGGTGGGATTTGGCGTCGCGGCCCGTTGAACAAGGAACCGATACGGGCTATGTGGAGAAACGAGTGGCGTGGTTCGGTCCCCATCCGACATCCCAGGCCCCCGCAAGCCAAAGCCCCCCGGTAGACACGCCGACCTCAGGGAGTTCAAAAACGATGGCGCAAGACGGATACACCCGCTTCGACGACGAACCCGAGCAGGAGCCGGACGAGAAGTCGAAGGAAAGCGCCCCGCCGCCGTTCGCTGCCGTGCAGTCGAACCTGTTCAAGGCGCGCACGGTGCTGATCTTCGGGCAGATCGACATGAAGCTGGCGCAGGCCGTCTCGGCCCAGCTGCTGGCGCTGGCCCACGAGAGCAACGACGACATCACGGTCGTGGTGAACTCCCCCGGCGGCCACGTCGAGGCGGGCGACACCATTCACGACATGATCCGCTTCGTGAAGCCGCGCGTGAAGATGCTGGGCACCGGCTGGGTCGCCAGCGCCGGCTGCCACATCTTCCTGGCCGCGAAGAAGGAAGACCGCTACTGCCTGCCGAACACCCGCTTCCTGATCCACCAGCCGCTGGGCGGCACCGGTGGCCGGGCGACGGACATCGCCATCGAGGCGAAGGAAATCATCCGCATGCGTGAGCGGCTGAACCGCATCATCGCGCGCGAGACCGGCCAGCCGGTGGAGAAGGTGTCCAAGGACACCGACCGGAACTACTGGATGCTGGCCGACGAAGCCCGCGAGTACGGCATCGTCAGCCACATCATCGACACCTTCGACGAGCTGAAGTAAGCGGTCCTCCGGAACGCACAAAGCCCCTCTCCAGCGAGAGGGGCTTTTTTTATGGCTGCGGTCCGGCCTGAGCGATCAAGCCATTCGGATCAGCCACTTACACGACGATGTTCAGATTCTGCCCACGCGTGGCCGTGACGTTGCCGCCGGCCGAGGAACCGTCCGAACCACCTTGCAGCAGCGTGGCGATCGCCTGATCCTGCTGCTGAGCGGTCTGGTTCAGCGTCTTCACGCCGAAATCGATCTGTCCCTGCGCCTGCCGCAAACCGATCGCGGCGCCAAGCGTGGAGGATGAAACATCGAGAGCCATCGAAGGATGCCTTCAAAAGAATCCGCGGTCGAACGGAAGCCCGCCCGCGTCGCGCCGGTCAGATGACCACGTTGACGGAAGCGGACCCCGCCGAGGGGGCTGCGGCCGCATGGGTCGTCATCGGCGTCGAGGCTACCACCGGCGACGCCTGCGGGGAAGGTCCCTGTGACGCGGTGGAGCGGCCCGCACCGCCCCCGGAATGGCCCGCGACCCAGCGGTGCAGGGGGGCCCCGTTGCTGGAGCTTCCACTCGCCCCGGCGCCGTTCTGCTGGTCCTGCCCGTCCGAACCGCCGACCAGAAGCTCAAGGGACGCCTTGCCGCTCTTCCGGTCCTTCTGCGCTTCGCGGTACTGCCGCAACGCCGCCTCGGTCGGAATCTGGTCGAGGGTCGCCCCATCCTCCGGGCTGCGGAACAGCAGCACCAGCCGCGACGCGTCGGCGTCGTAACGATACGCCGTCTTCGTGTAGCGTCCGGACAGGGGTTCGGACTGCCCGCTGACGGGGTCCTTCGCGGATGGAGTCCCGGTGTCGGCCCCGGTTTCAACAGCGTCGCTGTTGCGGGCCGTCATGAAGGCCAACGGCCTTGCAGCCGTTGCGGTGGCGATGGCCACGTTCATGACATTACACCGATGATTGGACAATCCAGATCATATATTGCAGCCGCACTCGTGCATTGTAAAGGGTTCGTTCACCTTTTTTCGGGCTATGCCAAAGGACGAAATCCCACAGGCTGTTTCCGGCACCAAAGCTTCGCATTCCAGGACCATCGGTGCCATCGCCCACCCTTCTCACAGCCGTGACGCTTGCGGAAGGACGCCGGGACGCTTAAGCCTGTATGCATGGTTACGATCGCGGAAGCGCTGACGCTCGCCCTGGACCATCATCTGGCCGGCCGACTGGACGAGGCCCAACAGCTCTACAACCGCATCCTGGATGTGGAACCGGATCAGCCGGACGCCCTGCATTTCCTGGGTGTCCTGGCTGGTCAGGTGGGAGAGCGGGCGCTCGGACTGCAGCTCATCGCCCGCGCCATCGCCCAGCGGCCCGAGGCGGCGGACATGCACGCCAACAGCGGCAACATCCGCCGTTCCTCCGGGCAACCGGCGGCGGCGGTGGAGCATTACCGGCGCGCCGTCTCCCTCCAGCCCGATTTCGCGGAAGCCTGGACCGACATGGCGAACGCGCTGCGCGGCCTGGGCCGCACCGCCGGGGCCATCACCGCCCTGGAGCGCGCCGTCGCCTCCGCGCCCGCCCTCACCATCGCGGTGGAGCGGTTGGGCGCGCTGCGGCACGAGGAGGGCCGTCTTCTGGTCGAGCAGGGGCGCGGCACCGAATCCCTCCGCCCGCTGGCCCGGGCCGCGGACCTGCTGCCGCTGGACGCCGACGTGGCCTTTCTCTACGGCAACGCCCTGTTCGCGATGGGACTGCGGGAGGATTCCACCCTCGCCTACCGCAACGCCCTGTCCATCACGCCGGATTTCCCGTCCGCCGCCTTCAATCTGGGTGTCGCTCTGGGGGGCGTGGACCGGCTGGAGGACTCCGCCCGCGCGCTGGAACGGGCCGCCCGCCTGGACCCCCGCCATCTCGACGCCATCGACCGGCTGGTCGTCGCCCTCGCCCTTCTCGGCCGGGACGACGAGGCCGCCGTCTGGGGCGAGCGCGCGTTGGACCTGAAGGACCGGACGGCCATGGACACGGCCCCCGCCCTGCCGCCTCTGCCCGCCCAGCCGCGCGGGGCGGAACGGCGACGGCGCAACATCATCGCCTTCAGCCTGTGGAGCGGCCAGCCGGCCGGCGCCCACGACCCGGTGGAGATTCTGCGGCAAACCCTGGCGCTGCATCCGGGCTGGACCTGCCGGGTTCATCACGACGGCACCCTTGCCGCCGACCGGTTGGCCGAACTGGCCGCGACGGGGGCGGACCTCGTGGCGGTGGCCTCCGACGCGCCGACCGGCGGTCCCTATTGGCGTCTGTCCGCCGCCGACGATCCCACGGTGGCGCGGTTCCTCTGCCGGGATTGGGACGCCCTGCCCTCCGCCGAGGGGAAGGCCGCCGTCGATGCCTGGGTCGGCTCCGGCCTGCCCTTCCACGTCTTGCGCGACGGGGTGCTGCACACCGAGGTGATGTCGGGCGGGCACTGGGGCGGTGTCGCCGGGCTGCTGCCCGACCTGCTGCCGCTCGCCGAGCGCCACGCCGCCGCCGAGGCGGACCGGGCGCAGGACCACCGGTTCCTGCGCCGCATCGTCTGGCCGATGATCCGCGACCGCGCCCTGATCCACGACCGCGCCCACCCGCGGCACGGCCTGCCCCTCCCCACGGTGTGAGCGGCTACAGCACCTGCTTCGGCAGGGACAGCAGTTCCTTGCGGATCTGGCCCATGCTGGGACGGTTGTCGGGGCCGAAGGCGATGGGGCGGCACAGATGCATGGCGGTCAGCCCGACCCGCGCGGTCAGCAGCCCGTTGATCACCCCCTGTCCCATGCGGGTGGAGATGGCCGCGGCGATGGAGCCGCCCAGCGCCTCGACGGCGACATGGTGGGCGCTTTCCGCCACCCCGGCGACGGCGAGGTTGGCGAGCATCCGCCGCAACAGCCGCAGCGACCCGACATAGCCGGGCCTTGCCCCGTAGAGCGCCGCGATCTCCCGCACCAGCTTCAGGTTCCGCCACAGCACCACGGCGAGGTCGACGACCGCCGCCGGGCTGAGCGCCGTCGCCACCGCGGTGTCGCGCGACGCCCGCAGGACGGTCTGGTAGGCGCGGCGGTCCAGCGGCCCCATCACCTCGCGGTCGAGCAGGCGCAGGATCTCCGCATCGCCGTGGGCGTCGGTCACATGGTCGCGCACCCGCTCCAGCGCGGGCGCCAGATCGGCACGCCCCTCATAGAGGCGGGTCAGCGACCCGGCGAAGCGTTCGGCGTGGCCCGGCTCCCCGGCCTTCGTCACGATCTCCGTGGACAGGCGCCCGGCCTCGCCGCGCAGTTCCTCGATCTTGCGCAGGCGGCGCAGCGCGCGCAGCTCGCGCAGCAGCATCGCCAGCGCCGCCCCGCCCGCCACCGTCACGGCGGCGGCCACCAGGACGCCCAGCGCGGCGCTGGTGGCGAAGGCGCGGTTGAACAGGTCCCAGGTGTCGAAGCCCAGCGCGATCAGCACCAGCGCGGCGACCGACCCGGCGAGCCAGCGGCCGAGCCGGCTGCGCGGCCGGCCCTCCGCCAGCAGAGCGGGCAGGCGCTCCGCCGCCGAACCGGACAGGGGGCCGGCCAGGGGGCCGGCGATGATCGCCTCCTCCTCCGCCGCGGGGACGGCGGCGGCGCGGGTGGGGTCCAGCTCCATCGGCGGGACCCATTGGCGGTCGCGCGTGCGCTCGCTCATTCCAGATAATCCCCCAGCAGGAACTGCATGGCCTGGTCCAGGCGGATGTGCGGCAGGCCGCGCGCCTCGCGGGCGAGGTCGGCGGGCGGCTGGAAGGCCATGAAGTTGTAGGGCCGCTCCTGCCCCGGCGGGAAGTCGGCGTCCTCGGGAATCTCGCCGGGGAACAGCACGGTCGGACGGTCGCGCCCGAGCGGCACGCCGCGCACGCAGCGCAGTTGCCGCCCCTCATGCTCGGTCACCACCGTCTCGGTCGATTTCAGGGCGGCGATGGCCATGGTCTCCACCTGCGCCCCTTCGAAGCGGATGCCGGCGCGGGCGTCGGAGACCAGCCGGTCCAGCAGGTGGCGCAGGCTGTTGTGCTGGTGCGAGGCGACATGGTCGGCCTTGGTCGCGGCGAACAGCACGCGGTCGATCCGGCGCCCCAGCAGCCAATCCAGCCAACTGCTGGGGCCGTGACGGAACGGCTCCAGGCTCAGTTCCAGGGCGCGCTTCATGTCGGCCATGCCCGCCGGGCCGGAGTTCAGCGCGCCCAGCACGTCGATCAGGACGATCTGCCGGTCGAGCCGGGCGAAATGCTCGGCGAAGAAGCGGCGGACGACCTTGGACTTGTACGCCTCGTACCGGTCCTCCATCAGCGCCCACAGGCTGCCCCGTGCGCGCGGGCGATCGCCCGGCAGCGGGCAGAAGGTCAGCAAAGGCGCGTTGGCCATATCGCCCGGTTCGACGAAGCGCCCCGGCTGGATCAGGCTCAGCAGGTTGTCGGAGCGGCGGCAGGCGTGCAGGTAGTCGGTGAACAGCGCCGCGCCGCGCCGCGCCTGCTCCTCCTCCGCCGGGGCCGCCGTGTCGACGGTGGCGAGCCAACCGCGCCAGGACACCGACAGCTCGTCGCGCGGCGCCCGCCCGGCCAGTTCCAGGGTCAGCGCGCTCCATTCCGCGAAGGACTGGTGCAGCAGCGGCAGGTCGAGCAACCATTCGCCGGGATAGTCGACGATGTCCAGGTTCAGCGTGGCGACCGGCTGCACGGTCCGCTTCAGCACCGCGTTCGGGCGGTAGCGCATGGACAGGCGGAGCTGGCTGATGCCCTGCGTCTCCTTGGGCCAGCGGGGAATTGGCCCGGTCAGCTCGGCCAGCCGCTGCTCGACCTCGAAACGGGGAACCTGGGCGTCGGGCTGGGGGCGCAGGCGCGACGCCTGGAACCGCCCGGACGACACCACGTCCAGGAAGGGAAGCCGCCCGGCCTTCAGCAGGTTGTCGACCAGCGAGGTGACGAACACGGTCTTGCCGGCCCGCCGCAGTCCGGTGACGCCGAGACGGACGTCCTGTTCGAGGATGCCGCCGGAAACGAGATCGCCGGCCCGCCCCAACAGGCGCGAGCCGGCGTCGTACAGGTCGTTGAAAATGGGCACGCGCACGGTCAGCCGGTCAGTGGAAGGAACGATCGCCCCTCTATATGGGGGACCGTCCGTCCACGCCTATACCCTGACCGGTGCTTTAGGACGCCCCGAAGTCGAGGTTCCAGGCCTCGTAGCGCTCCGGATCGTTCTCCCAGTCCTCGCGCACCTTGACGAACAGCATCAGGTGGACGCGCTGCTCCAGCATCTCCTCCAGCTCGGTGCGGGCGGCCTGCCCCAGCGCCTTGATGCGGGAGCCCTGCTTGCCGAGCACGATGGCCTTCTGGCTGTCGCGCTGGACATACACGACCTGGGAGATCTTGACCGACCCGTTCTCGAACTCCTCCCACTGCTCGGTCTCGACCGTCGCCGCGTAGGGAAGTTCCTGGTGAAGCTGCTGGAACAGCTTCTCGCGGGTGATCTCCGCCGCCAGGAGGCGCATCGGCATGTCGGAGATCTGGTCCTCCGGATAGTGCCAGGGGCCTTCCGGCATGCGGGCGGCCAGGAAGCCGCGCAGATGCTCCACCCCGTCGCCGGTCGAGGCGGACAGCATGAAGATGTCGGTGAAGATGCCTTCCTGGTTGAAGCTGTCGGCGAGGCCCAGCAGCTTCTCGCGCGGCACGAGGTCGATCTTGTTGAGGATCAGGATGGCCTTGCGCCCCTGCTCCTTCAGCCGGGTGATGATGCCCTGGGTGTCCTGGTCGATGCCGCGGCGCGACACGTCGAACAGCACGCCGACCAGATCGGCGTCCTCCGCCCCCTGCCAGGCAGCCGCCACCATGGCGCGGTCGAGCCGGCGCTTCGGCTTGAAGATGCCGGGCGTGTCCACGAAGATGATCTGGCTGTCGCCGGCGATGGTGATGCCGAGCACGCGCGTGCGGGTGGTCTGCACCTTGGAGCTGACGATCGACACCTTGGAGCCGACCATCGCGTTCAGCAACGTGGACTTGCCGGCGTTCGGCGCGCCGACCAGGGCGACGAATCCGCAGCGCGGATTCTCGGGCACATAGGCCGCCTCTTCGGCGCCTTCTTCAATGCCCTCGTCGGCACCCTCTTCCAGACCCTCGTCCACGCTCTCGCTCACGCCCTCGTCCTTATCGTCGTCTTCAAACTTGTCGCGGCCGTCAGTCATCGACCTGCACTCCCAATTGGCGCAGCAAAGCGCTGGCCGCTTTCCGTTCGGCGACCCGCTTGGAGGGGCCGGTGGCCGTCACCGGCTCCATGCCCTTCAGCCGGACCGCGATGCGGAACACCGGCTCGTGCGCCGGGCCGCTCTGCTCGATCATTTCATAGGTGGGAAGGGGACGCCCGTTGCCCTGCGCCCATTCCTGCAACGCCGTCTTGGAATCCAGCGGCGGCGGCTCCGCGCGGTCGATCTGCCCGGCCCAGGCACGGCGGATGAAGTCCCGCGCCTTGTCCATGCCGCCGTCCAGATAGAGCGCCCCGATCACCGCCTCGCAGGCGTCGGCCAGGATGGTGTGGTTGCTGCGCCCGCCGCCCTGCGCCTCCGACGGGGACAGGCGCAGGTAGCGCCCGAGCTGGAGCGCGTCGGCGACGCGGCTCAGCGCCTCCCGCCGGACCAGCGAGACGTGCCGCTTGGCGAGCGCGCCCTCGCGTTCGTTGGGGAAACGCTCCAGCAGCCATTCCGCGATGACAAGGCCGAGCACCCGGTCGCCCAGGAACTCCAGCCGCTCATAGGCCAGCCCAGGCCCCTGCTCGGGCCGTCCGCCGCGGGCGTTGCGCTCCAGCCCCATCAGGCTGGGATGGGTGACCGCGTCGGCCAACCGCTGCGGGTCGGCGAAGCGATGGCCGATGGCCGCGGCCAGCTCCGCAAGGTCGGCGGAATCGGCGCTCACGTCCGCGTCGGACGCCATGGGGGTCCCCCGTTCTTCACGGCTCACAATAATCGGTCTCCGCGCCCCGGCGGGGCTCACTTCACGGCGTTGAACAGGCGGCTGAACCGCAGGTCCGCCGGCCAGCGCCACACCTCGAAGAAGCGCGTCCCGTCCTCCAGCGAGAAGAACAGGAATTCGGCGCGCCCGACCAGATTCTCCATCGGGACATACCCCACCTGCGACGGGACGCGGCTGTCCAGCGAGTTGTCGCGGTTGTCGCCCATCATGAACAGGTGGTTCGCCGGCACCTTGAAGGCCGGGGTGTTGTCGAGCGGACCGTTGTCCGACTCCTCGATGATGCGGTGGCTGCGCCCGCCCGGCAGGGTTTCCACATACTGGGCGATCCGGACCTCGCGGCCCAGCGCGTCGCGGGACACATAGTCCTCGATCCGCTCGCGCTTCACCGGCTGGCCGTTGATGTGCAGGACGCCGCCGGTCACCTGGACGGTGTCGCCCGGCAGGCCGATGACGCGCTTGATGTAATCGGTCTTGTTGTCGCGCGGCAGCTTGAAGACGGCGACGTCGCCGCGCTCCGGCGCGTGGCCCATGATGCGGCCCTCGAACAGCGGCAGCCCGAAGCCGACCGTGTACTTGCTGTATCCGTAGGAGAATTTGGACACGAACAGGTAGTCGCCGATCAGCAGCGTCGGGATCATCGACCCGGACGGGATGTTGAAGGGCTCGAAGGCGAAGGTCCGCACGCCGAAGGCGATGATGACCGCGTAGAAGACCGTCTTCACCGTCTCGGCAAAGCCGCCTGTCTCTTTGGATTTGCCGGTCAAGGCGGTCTCTCTGTTCATGGTCATGCGGGGGGTGCCGTGGAGGTGGTGATGGAAGTGTCGGCCGGCTCGGCGCTGATGATGACGAAGGCCTCGGCCATCGGATACTCGTCGGTCAGCGTCACGTGGATGCGCGCCTGCATGCCCGGCGGGGTGATCGCCTTCAGCCGCTCCAGCGCGCCGCCGGTCAGGCGCATGGTCGGCTGGCCGGAGGGCAGGTTCACCACCCCCATGTCGCGCCAGAACACGCCGTCGCGGAAACCGGTGCCCAGCGCCTTGGAGCAGGCCTCCTTGGCGGCGAAGCGCTTGGCGTAGGTGGAGGCCCGCGCGCTGTGCTTGCCGGCGGCGCCGGCGCGGCGCTCGGACTTGGCGCGCTCCACGTCGGTGAAGATGCGGGCGATGAAGCGGTCCCCGAAACGGTCCAGCGACTGCTCGATCCGGCGGATGTCGATCAGGTCGTTGCCGATGCCGAGGATCATGAGACGACTCCCGCCGCAGCGCGGGCGTCCTTCATGACGGCGCGCATGCGCTGGAGCGTGTTGCCCAGCCCGACGAAGATCGCCTCGCCGATCAGGAAATGGCCGATGTTCAGCTCGACGATGGTCGGAATGGCGGCGACCGCCCCGACCGTCTCGTAACTCAGCCCATGGCCGGCGTGGCACTCCAGCCCGATGGCCTCGGCGTGGGCCGCCGCCTTGACGATGCGCTCCAGCTCCGCCGCGCGCTCCGCCCCGGCGGGCGCGTCGCAATAGGCGCCGGTGTGCAGTTCGACCACCGGGGCGCCCAGCGCCTTGGCCGCGTCGAGCTGCGCCGGTTCCGGATCGATGAACAGCGAGACGCGGATGCCCGCGGCGCCAAGCTCGCCGACGGTGCGCTTCAGGTTGTCCATCTGCCCGGCGACGTCCAGCCCGCCTTCGGTGGTGACCTCCGTGCGCTTCTCCGGGACGAGACAGCAGGCGTGCGGCCTGTGGCGCAGCGCGATGGCGAGCATCTCGTCGGTCGCCGCCATCTCCAGGTTCAGCGGCAGCCGGATCTCCGCCATCAGCCGGTCGATGTCGGAATCGACGATGTGGCGGCGGTCTTCGCGCAGATGGGCGGTGATGCCGTCGGCCCCGGCCTCGGCGGCGAGCTTCGCGGCGCGCACGGGATCGGGGTGACGCCCGCCCCGCGCGTTGCGGACGGTCGCCACATGGTCGATGTTCACGCCGAGGCGCAGAGGGCGGGGCATAGGCTCGAAACTCCGGTGTCGCGCCGGTCCCGCATCCTGCATCCGGCGGGCACCGGTTCTCCCTGCTATATAGCGGCGGTGCAGCGTCGCGTCACGCCGTCATTCGACGACGATCCGCGCGGCGAGCGCCTTCAACTCCCCGATGGGCGGGTCGTGGCGCGGCCAGACCAGATCGGCGCCGTCGTTCTCGTAGCGCGGCACCACATGCACGTGGATGTGCGGCACGGTCTGCCAGCCCGCCGGCTTGTTCGTCTGGAGAAGCGTGATCCCCTCCGGCGAGAAGGCGGCCTGGACGGCGCGGGCGACCTTGTGCACGGTGCGGAACAGGGCCGCCGCCTCGTCCTCCGTCACGTCCAGGATGGTCGGCGCCGGGCGCTTCAGCGCGACCAGGACATGGCCGGGGTTGACCTGCCCGGCGTCCATGAAGGCGAAGGTCTCCGCATCCTCGTACACCACGGCGCAGGGCAGCTCCCCGGCGATCAGGCGGCTGAAGATGGTCGGGCTGGACATGCTTCCCTCGCTCCTGATGGGCGCTCCCGGTGGAGGCGGCCGCGTGGGCGCGCTCACCGCCCCCGCGCCCGCTCCACCGCGTTGATGGCGGGGGTGGCGCGCAGGGCCGCCATGATGTTGGTCAGGTGCTTGGCGTCCTTCACGTCGATGTCGATCAGCAGCTCGAAGAAGTCGGTGTTGCGGCTGGTGATCTTCAGGTTCGTGATGTTGCCGCCGTTCTTGCCGATCACCGTGGACAGCGTGCCGAGCGAGCCCGGCTCGTTGTTGACCACCAGCGAGATGCGCCCGACATGCTCCTCCGGGCTGTCCGGACCGATGTCCCAGGCGACGTCGATCCAGCGCTCCGGCGACTCGTGGAAACTCTCCAGCGTCTCGCAGTCGATGGTGTGGATGGTCACGCCCTTGCCGGTGGTCACGATGCCGACGATGCGGTCACCCGGCAGCGGGTGACAGCAGCGGGCGTAGTGAACCGCCATGCCGGGGATCAGCCCGCGGATCGGCAGCGGCGCGTTGTTGCCCTTCGCCTTCGGCTTGGGCTTGGGCACCGTGATGGAGTTCTTGTCGTCGCCTTCCTTCGGCGTCGCCACATGCGGCTTGTGGCCGGGGAAGACGGCGTGGAAGACCTCGCGGCCCGAATGCAGGCCCGACCCGACGCTGGCCAGCAGGTCGTCGGCGCTGGGCTGCTGGAAGATCTTGATGACGCCTTCGAGCGCCTTTTCCGAGAACTCGTAGCCTTCCGACTTGAACTGGCGCTGCAGGATGGCGCGGCCCAGCTCGATGTACTGGGTGCGCTGCTGGGTTCGCAGGAACTTGCGGATGCGCGCCCGCGCCTTGCCGGTGACGACGAAGCGCTCCCAGCCCGGAACCGGAGTCTGGGCCTTGGAGGTGATGATGTCGACCTGATCGCCGTTCTGCAGCTGCGTGCGCAGCGGCAGCATCCGCCCGTTGATCTTGGCGCCGACGCAGTGGTCGCCGACCTCCGAGTGGACGGCGTAGGCGAAGTCGACCGGAGTGGCGCCGCGCGGCAGCGCGATCAGGTCGCCCTTCGGCGTGAAGCAGAAGACCTGGTCCTGGAACAGCTCCAGCTTGGTGTGCTCCAGGAACTCCTCGGGCTTCTGGGCGTGCTCCAGGATGTCGAGAAGCTCGCGCAGCCAGCGGTATTCGCGCCCCTGCTGGGTGCGCGGCTCGCCCTGCTTGTAGGCCCAGTGGGCGGCGACGCCGAGTTCGCAGATCTCGTGCATGTCGCTGGTGCGGATCTGCACCTCGATCCGGTTGCGCTCCGGACCGATCACCCCGGTGTGGAGCGAGCGGTAGCCGTTGGGCTTGGGCGTCGAGATGTAATCCTTGAAGCGCCCCGGAACGACCGGATAGTGGGCGTGGATGACGCCCAGCGCCTGATAGCATTCCGGCACCGTGTCCACCATGATCCGGAAGGCCATGATGTCGGACAGCTGCTCGAAGCTGACGTTCTTGCGCTGCAGCTTGCGCCAGATCGAATAGGCGGTCTTCTCGCGCCCGGTGACCCCGGCGTTGGGCAGCCCCTCCTCCGCCAGCGTGCCGCGGAGTTCCTGGATGATCCGCTGGACGCGGTTCTCGCCCTCGGTGCGCAGGCGGGAGAGCTGGGCGAGGATGCTGTCGCGGGCGTCCGGATTCAGCTCCGCGAAGGAGAGATCCTCCAGCTCGTCCTTGACCTGATGCATGCCGATGCGCTCGGCCAGGGGAGCGTAGATCTCGATCGTTTCGCGGGCGATGCGCTTGCGCTTGTCCGGGTTCTTCAGATGGAACAGCGTGCGCATGTTGTGCAGCCGGTCGGCCAGCTTGACGAGGAGGACGCGGATGTCCTCCGACATGGCCAGCACCAGCTTGCGAAAATTCTCGGCCTGCTTGGCCTGCTCGCTGTGCAGTTCCAGGCGCGACAGCTTGGTCACGCCGTCGACCAGACGGGCGATTTCCTTGCCGAAATGCTTTTCGATGTCCTCCAGCGTGGCGACCGTGTCTTCGACCGTGTCGTGCAGCAGCGCCGTCGCGATGGTCCCGGCGTCCAGCTTGAGCTGGGTGAGGATGCCGGCGACCTCCAGCGGATGGAGGAAATAGGGATCGCCCGAGGCGCGGGTCTGCGAGCCGTGCGCCTTCATGGAGAAGACGTAGGCGCGGTTGAGCAACTCCTCGTCCGCCGAGGGGTCGTACGCCTTGACGCGTTCGACAAGCTCATATTGCCGGATCATGCCACCCGACCCGGCGCAGCGTGCGCCATGAAGTTTCGCAAATGAATGGTTTGTCGACGGAAACGGGGGCCATTGGCCCCCACAGCCGGTCGCTGTCGGTCAGCGTCAGAGATCTCCGTCCGCATCGCGGCCGGCGACATCGTCCTCGGTCATGCCGAAGGCCGCCGCCGGATCGCTCTCCATGTCGGACAGCAGGTCGTCGCCTTCGCCGACCTCCTCCGCCTCGCTCATCCCGTCCTCGTCCTCCAGCGACGTGTCGCCGCGGGCGGCCCAGTCGTGCTCGCCGGCCATCAGCTCGACGATCTCCTCCTCGGGCTCGTCGGGCTCGACGTGCTTCTGGTGGCCCTTGATCAGGGCGTTCTTCAGATGCTCCAGCATCACCGTCTCATCGGCGATCTCACGCAGGGCAACGACCGGGTTCTTATCGTTGTCGCGGTCGATCGACAGCGGGGCGCCGGACGCGATCTCACGCGCGCGCTGGGCCGCCATCATGACCAGCTCAAACCGGTTCGGAACCTTGAGGACGCAATCTTCGACGGTAACGCGGGCCATACCAAACCAACTCCGGGATCTGCGAAGGCAACCGAATATATTGATGCGTTCGCGCCTGCGCAAGCGCTTCGAGCTTCGTCGGGTCCGCCCGCCGTACCCCGCCCGCGGCGTGACCCCGCCCGCGCTCCCCCTTGCTCGCGCGTAGACGACCTCCTACTTTACTTATCTGGTGAATCGCAATTTCGCGTATGCCTGACATATAATTCAATCCATCGTGGAAGGATTACGGAATTGGATCGGAATACGACTTTGCCGAAAGATGTTACGAAGCTCTTTTATAAGGAAGAGCGTCTGGCGATGTTCATCGACGGCGCCAATTTGTACGCAGCCGCCCGGTCCCTGGGCTTCGATATCGACTATAAGCGTCTTCGCGACGGCTTCGCCTCCGAGGGGAGGCTGGTGCGCGCCTTCTACTACACCGCGCTGGTGGAGGATCAGGAGTACTCGCCGATCAGGCCGCTGGTCGATTGGCTGGACTACAACGGCTACACCATGGTGACCAAGCCGACCAAGGAGTTCACCGACGCGTCGGGCCGGCGCAAGATCAAGGGCAACATGGACATAGAGCTGGCCATCGACGTGATGGAGATGGCCGAGCGGGTCGACCACATCCTGCTGTTCTCCGGCGACGGCGATTTCCGCCGGCTGGTCGAGGCGGTGCAGCGCAAGGGCGTGCGGGTCAGCGTCATCAGCACCGTGCGCTCCCAGCCGCCGATGGTCGCCGACGAACTGCGCCGTCAGGCCGACAACTTCATCGAGCTTCAGGACCTCGCCCCGAGCATCGCCCGCGTCCATCATCACCGCGAGCCGATGGGGAACCCGGGCGCTCCGGGAGCGCCGGACCTGTCCGCCCAGGGCGGCCCCTACGCCAACTTCTGAGCGGCGTCGCACTCCTGTGGGGCGCGCCGACCGGTCAGCGCCCCGCGATGGTGGGCTTCAGGGCATTGGCCGGAAGCTGGAACATCATCAGATAGGTCCGCTGGAGCGGGCTGCGGTTGTCGTCGGAAACGATGTAGACCAGCGTGTCGCCGTCCGGGCCGGGCCGGACCGCCATCCCTTCGAAATTGTCGGTCGGCAAGGGCGGCTCCAGCCGCGCCAATTCCACCCCATCCATCGTCGCGCCGCCACGCAGCGAGTCCGCCGGCACATGGACGATGCGCGCCGCCCAGCCCCCCAGCAGGGACACCCGCCGCTCCAGCACCAGTACCCCGCCGTCGGGCAGGGCCGCCGCCGCCGTGGGGCGGAAGCGCGGTGCCGCGCGGTAGGTCAGCGGTTGCCAATCCGCGCGCGCCTTCGGATCGGCGGGAGCGATCCAGGCGTGGCGTTCCCGAACGCCGTCGTCGTCCCCTTCCTCGATGGCCAGGATGCGGCCGTCCGGCAGCGCGGCCAGCGCCTCGACCCCGCCGTTCGACGGAGCCTTCTCCAGGCCGGGCGGTGTTGGAAGCTTGCGCGGCGCTCCCTCGGGGCGGTCGGCGCCGTCGTAACGGAGGATGCGGTGATTGCGCTCGAACGGCACCAGCCAGCCGCCGTCCGGCAGGCGGACGAGGTCCTCCGAGTCGTTGAGGCGGCCGCGGGAGTCCGGGTCCTTGTCGATGACCAAGCGCCGGACATCATAGTGTCCGGCGCCGGCCAGACGCCCCTGGGCGTCGTAGGACAGGCGTCCCGTGACGCTCTTCCCGTTGTCGGAGACGGCGACGAAGCGGTCCCCCGAGTCGCTGACCCACAGGCCGGACAGGCCCCCCACCCCCGCCCCATCGGGCAGACGGAGAGCGCCACGGAACCGCAGGGCACCGACCTCCGCAAGAGCCGGGCGGTCCGGGTCCAGCGCAATCGGAACGGAGGGCGCGGATGGCCCGCCGTTTCCGGCCACCGCGGCGCAGCCGCCGGCCACAGCCAGCAGGGCGCAGAAGGGAATCACCAGGGTTCTCAAACGCATGGCGGCACTCATGCCACGACGGGGCGGCCGGGGAAACGCATTTTCCGGCTTGCCCCGCCTGCCCGCGATTCCCACCCTTTGTCCGCTGGGCTCATAAGCCCTGCCCCTCCGTCCGAACGTGGACGAACGAATTGGATATGCGCAGAGGGTTACTTCCTCAGAACCAACTCGGGAGTGGGTTCAAGCGCATAAATTGTTCTGTACCTAAGTAAAACATTGCCCAGCTTCAGCCGAGAATTGCGTGATGCTCAATCCCCTCCGGTCCCAGCCGGTCGCCCTGCCTGCTGATCGCCCCGCCACCGGTTCGGGAGCGCCGGAGGACCCAATCGCGGAGCGCATCCGGGAGCTGGAGGCCGAACTGCGCGAGCTTCAGCACCGGGCCAAGAACAGCCTTCAGCTGGTCATCAGCCTGCTGAAGCTGCAGACCGGCCGCATCCGCGACCCGGACGCCCGCGCCGCCTACGAGCAGACGCTGGTGCGCATCGAAGCGCTGGCCATCCTCTACCGCCAGCTCCACGAGTCGGGCACCGGCACCCATGTCAATCTGGGCCGCTACATCGAATCGCTCGCCGATGCGGTGAAGCACGGAACGCCCGGCGGCCTCGCCAACGTCCCCATCGAGGTGAAGAGCGATCCCATCCAGATCGGCCTGTACGAGGCCATGCCGCTGGGCCTGATCACCGCGGAGCTGATCACCAACAGCCTGCATCACGCCTATCCGGAACAGGGCTGGATTCGCGTGTCGGTGACGCAGGAGCACAACGGGCGCGCCCGCCTGATCGTCGAGGACAACGGGCGTGCCCTGCCCGCCGGTTTCGACACGACGGCCGAGGACGGGCTGATGCTGGCCGAAGCGCTGGCCGCCCAGCTCGGCGACACGCTGAACACGGAAAGCGACGCCGCCGGCACCACCGCCAGCGTGTCCTTTCCGGTTTGACGACTCAGGGCTGACGACTCAGGCCTGACGGATCAGGCCGGCGTTCCGTGGCACTCCCGCGGGGCGTCCTCGAGGCCGTGGTCGTGATGCTCGTGGGGATGCTCGGGCGGCGGCGCCGCCTTGACGGTGCCGGCGAAGTAATCGCGGATCGCCCGCACCGGGTCGGCCTCCAGCGTGGTCACCGGCTCGATGCCGCGGCGCTTCATGTGGTTGATGAAGCCCTCGCCGGAGGAGCCGGTGATGACCACCCGCACCGCGTCGATGGGGTGTGGGCGCCCGTCGCCGGCGAGGTGGAGCACCTCGTCCTCCGCCAGCTCGATCCGCGCGACCTCAACGGGCTCGCCGCCCGCCTCGGCCTCGAAGACCAGAAAGCGGCGGGTGCGGCCGCCATGGGTGGCGATGCTGCGGTAATCCTGCGTGCCGACGGCGAACTTCATCCCCTACCCCCCTCAAGGCTCAGCCGCCTTACCGTGGCACGGCGTACCGCCGCGCACACTGAGGGAGGTCAATGCGCGTCAGAGGATTTCCGTTTCGTCGGAGCGGATGACGTCCGTCCACTTGCGCTCCAGACGGCGCAGCGTGCGGTAGGTGACCTCGAAGTCCTGGCTGTCGCCGTCGGTGCGGATCAGACCGTCGGAATGGACGGACGCCATGTGGCGCAGCCGCTCGCACAGCTCCAGGCCCCTGGGCGACAACTTCAGCCGGGCGGCGCGCTTGTCGCGCGGCGAGGCGGAGCGGTCCACATAGCCGCTGTCCACCAGCTGCTTCAGGTTGTAGGAGGCGTTGGAGCCGAGGTAATAGCCACGCTCGATCAGGTCGCGCACGCTGATCTCTCCGTTGGAGATGTTCAGCAGCATCATGACCTGAACCGGGCTGATGTCGTCGATGCCGATGCGGGACAGCTCGATTCGCAGAACGTCGAGAAACCGGCGGTGCATCCGTTCGATGATCCGCGCCACCTCATGGTACATCTGGGTGGCGGAGGCCTTGCGCTCAGCGTCGTTGCGCTCGGCGTCTTCGGTCGGCTGGGGCTGAACGAGCGTCGTCATGGGCCTCGGTTCTGCGTGGGGATCGGGGAAAACGGCCTTCCTTGCCCAACGCACCGTAGGGACCTAACTGTTTAATTTATATTAACTGTGATGGCGACGAGAAGGCGCACCGAACCGTTCCAAAGGGTTGGCGCGCCTTCGGTCAAGGACTGGACAAGGCGAGGACTGGATAAGCTCAGATCCAGCTGTCGTCCCCGCCGCCATCGCCACCGCCGTCGCCACCGCCGTCATCAAACGAGGAATCGTCGGTCTGATAGTCGACGTTCTGGAGGTTGTTGTCCTCCGGCGGGAAGCCCTGGTCCGTGCCCCCCTGACCCGCTCCCTGGTCCGCGGAGTCGCCGTAGTAATTGTTGATGATCGTCTCGCCATGGCTGGCCGTCTGGCCCGCCGCCGCTGCGGCCTCGCCGAACGGGCCCGGCGAATGGCTGAGCATCGAGGAGATGGCGCTGGCCGCCAGCATGCCGCCGGCCACGCCCGCCGCGGTCTGGGCGGCACCGCTCAGGAACCCGCCGCCACGCGGCGCGTAGCCCTGCGGGCCGAATCCGGGCTGCGGTGCGTAGCCGGGCTGGGGCGGATAGGCGGGCTGGCCGTAACCGGGTTGCCCGCCAGCCTGCGGAGCGGCCCCCCAGGGGCTGCGCGACGGGGCCGCGGGGGACGGCATCGGCGGCTGCATCGGGTTGTAGGCCGGCCCCTGGGGAGACTGGGGAGCCGGAGCGGGCCGCTGTTCCGCCGGGCGGTTGCCCCCACCGGCCCACGGGCTGCGCCCCAGCCCGAGCGCGTTGGACAGGAAGCTGCCGCCGGACGGCTGCGTCTGCTGGGTCTGCTGGGCGCGGGCCTGCGCCTCCCTCACCTGCCGCTCCAGATCGTCGATGCGCTGCTGGGCGGCGGTCAGCGCCTGCTGCTGCACCAGGACCGACTGCGCCATGTAGTAGGCGGCGGCAGGCTGGCCCTGGATCATCTGCTGGATGAAGCGTTCCGCCTCCGGATCGCGGGGCTGGTTCTCCACCTCGCGCAGGTGCGTGAACAGATCGGAAAGGAGGGTGCGTTCCTCGGGCGTCATGATCGTCTCCTGTGCGCGCTCCACGCGGGCGCGCCTTTCATGTGGCGCACCGCACCCCCAGTGCGCAAGGGTCCCGGACCCGGCGGAGACGCTACCCGGCCTTGCGCTCCGCCGCCTCCGCGGAAGGCTCCGAAACCAGGGCCGCGCGGACGGCGTCGTCCACCCGCTCCAGCCAGACGAAGCTCAGCCGCTCGCGCACCGCCGCGGGAATGTCGTCGAAATCCTTGCGGTTGCGGGCGGGCAGCATGACCGTCTTCAGACCGGCGCGCTGGGCGGCCACCACCTTCTCGCGGATGCCGCCGACCGGCAGGACCAGCCCGCGCAGGCTGATCTCCCCGGTCATCGCCGTGTCGGAGCGGATGCAGCGCCCGGACAGCAGCGACACCAGGGCCGTGAAGATCGCCACCCCGGCGGACGGTCCGTCCTTCGGGATGGCCCCCGCCGGGACGTGGATGTGGATGTCGAAACGGTCCAGCCCCTCCGGGTCGAGGCCGAGGTCCTTCACCCGCGACTTGACGAGGCTGAGGGCGGCCTGCGCGCTTTCCTTCATCACCTCGCCCAGCTGACCGGTCAGGATCAGCCGCCCCGAGCCGGGGTAGCGGCTGGCCTCGATGAACAGGATGTCGCCGCCGACCGGGGTCCAGGCGAGGCCGGTCGCCACGCCGGGCACGCTGGTGCGCATCGCCACGTCGTTCTCGAATCGCGGCGGCCCGAGGATCGCCGTCAGATCCGCCGGCTCGACCCTCATCCGCTCGACCTCGCCCTCGGCGATGCGCACCGCGACGTAGCGTCCGACCGCGCCGATCAGCCGCTCCAGATTGCGGTTCCCGGCCTCCCGCGTGTGGTCGCGGATGATCGCGCGCAGCGTGTCGTCGGGGATCTCCAACTGCTCGGCCGTCAGCCCGTTGGCGGCGAGCTGGCGGGCCAGCAGGTAGCGCCTGGCGATCTCCAGCTTCTCGTCCTCGGTGTAGCCGGACAGCTCGATCACCTCCATGCGGTCGCGCAGCGGACCGGGGATGGTGTCCAGCATGTTGGCGGTGGCGATGAACATCACCTTCGACAGGTCGAAGGGCACGCCCAGGTAATGGTCGCGGAAGGTCGCGTTCTGCTCCGGGTCCAGCACCTCCAGCAGGGCGGCCGACGGGTCGCCGTGGAAGCCCTGCCCCAGCTTGTCCATCTCGTCCAGCATCAGCACGCAGTCGCGCGTCCCGGCCTTGCGGATCGCCTGGACGATGTTCCCCGGCAGCGCCCCGACATAGGTGCGGCGGTGGCCGCGGATCTCGCTCTCGTCATGGACGCCGCCCAGCGAGACGCGGGCGAAGGCCCGGCCGGTCGCCCGCGCGATGCTCTGCCCGAGCGAGGTCTTGCCCACCCCCGGCGGACCGACGAAGCACAGGATGGGGCTGCGCCCTTCCGGGTTCAGCTTGCGCACCGCCAGGAATTCCAGGATGCGGCGCTTGACCTTCTCCAGCCCGTAATGATCCTCGTCCAGGATGCGGCGCGCCTCGGCGATGTCGATGCGCGATTCCGACCGGCGGTCCCACGGCATCTCGATCAGCCAGTCCAGATAGCTGCGGACCATCGAGTATTCCGCCGCCGCCTCCGGCATGCGCTCCAGCCGGCGCAGCTCCTTCTCGGCGTGTTCGCGCACGTCGGGTGGCATGCCGGCCTTGGCGATGGCGTCCTGAAGCTCGCCGATCTCGGCCTGACGGCCCTCGTCGGCCTCGCCCAGCTCCTTCTGGATGGCGCGAAGCTGCTCGCGCAGCAGATACTCGCGCTGGCGCTCGTCCATCGCCTCGCGGGTGCGCTCGCGGAGGTCGCGCGACAGCCGCAGCACCTCGATCCGCCGGGCCAGCAGCCCGCCGACCTTGTCGAGCCGCTCCGGCAGGTCGAAGGTCTCCAGCACCTCCTGCTTCTCGGCAGGCTTCAGATCCATGTAGCTGGCGGTCATGTCGGCCAGCTCGCCGGGATTCTCGATGGCCTGCACGGCGGCCAGAAGCTCCTGCGGGGCCTGGGGCAGCAGTTGCAGCGCCTCCACCGCCTCGTTGCGCAGGTTCAGGAAGCGGGCCATGACCTCCGGCGTGGCGGTGTCGCTCTCCTCCACCATCTCGACGCGGGCGGCCATGAAGGGATGGCCGGGCACCCACTCGACGATGCGGAATCGCTGCTGCCCCTGGCACACCAGATGGTGCGAGCCGTCGGGCGTGGTGACGTAGCGCAGGATGCTGGCGGTCGTGCCGACGCGGTGCATATCGGCCCCCGTCGGCTCCTCCACCGCCTCGTCACGCTGGAGCAGGATGCCGACCGGCCGTTCGGTGCGGGCCGCCTCCTGCGCCGCGGCGACCGAGCGCGCCCGCCCGACCGTCACCGGCAGCACGACCCCGGGAAACTGCACGAGGTTCCGCACCGGGATGACCGGGATCACATCCTCCGGCAGCCCGGAGGCAGGGGGCGAGGCAGGCGGCGTCTGGGGAGCCGGAGTCGCGTCGGCGGCGTGCTCGCCAATCGTTGAGGCGGTCATTCGGGCGTCCTTCATCCCATCTTGTCAAGCGTCAGCACGAGGCAGCCCGCCGACAGCTCGCGCCGTCCCATGCGGAAGGCCCCGGCGGGCAGCTCGATCCGCCGCTCGAAGCGGCCGTGGGGAATCTCAAGCCGGTGGATGATCCCGTCGCAGCCCAGCGGCAGAGTCCGTTCGCCGGCAACCACCAGAACGCCGTCCTCGACGGCGACGTGAAGCTGGTCCGCGCCGACGCCGGGAAGGGCGACCACGATGGTCACCGCGTCCTCCGTCTCGTAGACGTCGATGGGCGGGGTCCAGCAGGCGCGGCGCGGGCCGGGCGGGGCCGGGCGGAAGAACTGGCGGTGCAGCCGCTCGGCGCGGTCCAGCAGTTCGACGGCCTCCGACCACATGAAGGAAGCGGGATCGCGGCGGGGCGGCATGGCGTCTCCTTGGGGCGACGGGTGTGATGGACGTCAGATGCCGGCGCCGGTGTCCGCGGAGGCGCGGGCGGGGTCGCGCCGCTCGGGGGCTTCCCCGGTCGCCCGCTGGTCCTCCTCCTGGAGTTCGCGGCAGGCCCGCTCCCAATGCTCGGCGCGGCGGCCTTCGGGGCGCCCCTCCTGCTCCCAGATCTCGTAGGCACGGTGGCGGATGCGGTGTTCGTCCATTGCGGTCTTCCCCTCCTTCCCGCCCCGGCCGCAGGCATGGCCCGTCCGGCCGCAAGAGCCGGGGCTCCTTCGTCCCTTCAGCAACGGTGGGGAATCGCAGGCGTTCCGCTGACCTTGCGGACATCAGACGGAAGAAAGGGCCGATGGTCCCCTTCGGTGTCGGGGCTTCAGAGCCGGTCCGGCCCGTCCGTGGGGTCGGGGCGGCCCGCCGCCTCGTCATGGCCGCTGCGGTTGCTGAGGAAGACCAGGGCCATCAGCCCGATGGCGACGGCGCTGGTCAGCACGGCGCCGCCGACCAGGGCGAGCAGGCCCGGCAGGCTGAGGCCGAACAGGTCGAAGCCCGTCGCCGCCCAGGCGGCGAGCAGCGCCGCCAGGACGATGACGGGACAGGCGATCAGAAAGACGCGCAGCCAGGACATGCAGGCCCTCCAGCCGGTGCCGGGACAGCCTCTACATGGCCGCCCGGCACGGCGGAGGAAAGCCCGCCGCCTCTTTCCGTCAGCCGGACGGCGTCAGTGGGACAGCAGCAGCGGCACCGGGCAGGTGCGCAGGACGTGGCGCGTCCCGCCGCCGCGGTGCAGGAAGGGGAAGCCGTAATGGCCGTGCGCGCCCATCACCAGCAGATCGGCCCCGGAATCGATGCTGCGGGCGAGAAGCGCGTCCATCGCGCCGATGTCGGTCACGGTGAAGTGCGTCTGGTCGGCCGTCACGCCGTGCAGCGCCAGATGGTCGAGCAGGCCGATGCGCTGCGGCTCCGTTCCGGCCGGCGGAGCGGCCTGGGTGAGCACGGTGATGACCGTGACCTCGTCGGCGGCCTGGAGGAAGGGCATGGCGTCGGCCAGGGCGCGGGCGGCCTCGCGCTCGGCGTTCCAGGCGACGGCGACGCGCTTGCCGATCACCGGGAAGGTTCCGGCGAAGGGCAGCACCAGCACCGGGCGGCCCGAATTCAGCACCACCTGCTCGTTCAGCTCCTCCGGCGCCACCCCGTCGGCGGCGCTGCGGTCGAACTGGCCCAGCACCGTCAGGTCGGCGAAGCGCGACCAGATGATGACCTCGCGGATGACGTGGTTGTGCTCGCCATGGGTGAGGCCGTGCCACTGGCCTTGCAGGCCCGACGCCTGCAGCTTGTCGCGGAACATCGCCTCGCTGCGGGCGGCGGCCTGCTCCAGATGGTCGCTGGAACGGCGGGCGATGACGCTGGTGGCGCTGCGGTCCGGCTGGGCGAACAGGCCGCGCAGGAAGGCGCCGCTTTTGCTCGCCAGCGCGATGGCCGCGTCGAGGCGGGTTTCCACCTGCGGGCCGGAATCGAGATGCACGAGGATGTGCTTGTAGGCCATGAAACTCCTCCCTTTGTTTTTGTCCGGGCCGTTGTTCTTGTTCGGGCGGGCGTGCCCGGGGGCGACGCACCGGCTCCGATTGTTCCTCTTGCGGCGCCGCAACGCCAGCAGGAAAAAGCCTTCCGGAAGGATGGAATAGGCGTTTCCTCAGAAGCTCATCCGCAAGCGGGCGGTGAAGGCGTGGTTGTGGCCGTCCGCCCCCGACAGTTCGCCGCGGTAGCCGACCGTCGCGCCGACCGCCTGCCAGAGCTGGGCCGACAGGCCGGCGCCGATCACCAGGGAGTCGCGGCCGTCGCCGCTCGGGCTGACGCTGTTGGCGGCCCCGCCGGGCAGGCGGACGGTGACGGTGCGCGCGTCCTCGGCGAACTGGTGTTCCCAGGCGACGCCCAGGCTGGGCTGAAGCACCGTCCGCCCGATCTCCAGCATGGTGGAGGCTTCGGCGCCAACGCTGCTCTCCAGCGATTCGGCGCTCTGCCGCTCGACGCCGAGCGACAGCAGGCCGGCGCCGCTCTCCTGATAGCCGTCGATGCGCGTGTGGATGTAGCGCAGGCCCAGCCGCGGCCCCAGCGCCACCGGCCCGAGCTGCGCCGTGTAGCCCCCGGCGACCGACAGGGCGTAGGTGCGCCCGTCCGTTTCCGCCGAGGCGTTGGGGAACGGCGCGAAGCCGGTGGTCCGGTCGATGTCGCCGTAGCGGTCGAAGGAGACGCTGCCCGCCACGGCCAGCTGGAAGCCCTGCGCCTCGGTCACCGCGTGCAGGCCGATGATGGTGCTGGTCATGTCCAGCGTGCCCGCCCCCTCGTCCAGCTTGGCGTGGCCGCGCGAACCGCCGACCGACAGCCCGACGCGCGAGGCCGGGCCGACCGGCAGCTCGGCGCCGACGCCGCCCGACTGGGTGTTGAAGCGGAAGCCCTGCCGCTCCGCCGTGCCGCCGAGACGGCCCCAGGCGGCGTCGCCGATCAGGAAGGCCCTCAGCTCCCCGCTGCCGAGCGGCGCCTCCACCCGCGTGGCGGCGGGGCCGGCGATGGAGCCGAGCAGCGCGCGGTGCCAGCTCCGTGTCGCTTCGAAGGCCAGCTCCGGCTGCATCGCCACCGTCTCCGCCGCGTCGTTCAGCGCGAGCAGGGCGCCCTGCATGTATTGCGCGATCAGCAGATGGGCGGCACGGGTCGGGTGGATCTCGTCCCAATAGACGGTCTGGTCGGCCTGCGCCTCGCTCCCGCAGGCGCCGGTCGGCGCATTGTTTGTCACGCAGGGCGTCACGGTGTTGGTGAAGCCGTAGGCCGTCGGGTTGGCCGCAACCGCGCGGTACAGCGCGTTGACGTCCGCGACCACGACGGTGACGCCCAGCCGCTTCTCCACATCGGCCATCGCCTGGGCGAGCAGCGCGTTGTGGGAGGCGGTGGTCGCGTTCAGCAGGGCGGCGCGGTCGGAATTGCGGGTGTCCGGGATCGTGCCGAGGTCCGGCAGGTTCGGCACCAGGAAGGTCTTCCCGCCGAGCGCCGCCAGACGCTCCACCGTGGTGACGATGTTGCCGACCGTCTGGGTGACGAGGCCCGAGGGATCGGACCCGGCGGAGACGCGGTTGAAATAGTCATTGCCGCCCGCCCAGACCGCGAACAGCCCGCCGCCGGTCCCGCTCGGACGGCTGAGCAGGAACTGCCCGACCTGCCCCTGGATGCCGGGAACGCCGGTCTGCGACAGGGTCCCGGTCTCCGCGCCGCCATAGGCGAAGTTGGTTTTCTGGTCGGGCTGGCTGCCGATCAGCGGGGCCAGCCGCTCGACCCAGACGGGGCCGTTGGAGAAGCGCCCGTCGTAGTAGGGCGGGCTCTGCGGTATGCCGCCACGCGTCAGCTCGTAGACGCGGCCGGTGTCGGACAGGCTGTCGCCGAAGACGAACACCCGGTCGAACGGCACCGCCCCGGCGGGCGCCGACGCCAACAGCGCGGCACCCGCCGCCAAACGCATTCCCGCCAAACGAATCGCCTTGCCCGTCACCGCCTCACCTCCCCCGCTGGCACAGCCGGAAAACAGGGGCGGTGCGTCAAAGCGGGGGGCGGTACCGCCATTGCGTCGGGAAGAGATGCCGCTTGGGCGGGTTCATCAGACCATGGGGGACCCGAGCATGGGTCTTTCCCATGGAGGAGGCAGGACCTCGCCACTCGGCGGGCGGCGCCCACCGGCACTCCGGTGCCAGCGCCGCCCGCCCTTTTCCGTTCAGCGGTTTCCCCAGGGCAGCATCCGGTTCAGCGTCCCGTCCTTCAGCACATACTGGTGGACCAGGGCGGCCGCCGCGTGCAGCCCGGCCAGCACGATGATGGCGGTGCCGAGGAACTCGTGGGCCTCCTCCAGCGTGTGGCCGAACGCCTTGTCCTCGCCGACCAGCGCGGGCAGCGTGAACAGGCCGAAGACGGAGACGGGATGGCCGTTGGCCTGGGTCATCAGCACGCCGGCCAGCGGCACGGCGATCATCAGGGCGTAGAGCGCCAGATGCCCGGCCTTGGCGGCCAGCAGAAGCAACGGGGCGGTGTCGGCGGGCATCGGCGGCGGCGGGCTGACGGCGCGCCAGACCATGCGCAGCGCCACCAGGGCCAGCACGAGGACGCCGAGCGACCGGTGGAGATCCATCAGGGCGGTCCGCTCCGGCCCGCGGGGCACCAGCCCGCGCCCCTGGGCGATGGCGAAGGCCACCAGGATCAGCAGGGCGACGCTCCAGTGCAGGAACAGCATCACCCTGTCGTAGCGAGTCTTGGCGGGGCGGGTCTTGACGGGCGGCCGGGCGGCCGTCTCGGAGTAAACGTTGGACATCGGTGGTCCCCTCATCGGCAGAAACAGGCAAGTCCTGCCGATCCTGTCCGGGTGCGACTGAACCGAAGCTGAACGGCGGAACCCGGACCTGAGATGGGGGTGCCACACGGCTCCGCGCCGTGGTCGCACGGGTGACCCGGCGCGCCAGCCGGATCACCCCGATCAGAGGAGACTTTCGCGATGCCGGCCGTCGCCGGACGGCGTTACACCGCCGCTTCGGACTCCGGCGCCAGTTCGGCGGCGGGCAGCAGGCGCCGGACGGTCAGGCACACGATGTCGCCGGTCTGCCCGCCCGGCCCGACATGGGCCTCCACCGCGCGCAGCAGCAGTTCGGAGCGGTCGCGCGCCGACAGGCCGCGGCCCTGGTGCAGGACGGCGGCCAGACGCTCCTCCCCGAAGGGCTCGCGCTGGGCGTTCACCGCCCGCAGCACGCCCTCGGTGCACAGGAACAGCGTGTCCTCCTGCTCCAGCCGGGTCACCGCCTCGCCGTAGGGGATGCCCTTGCGCACACCCAGCGCCGGGCCGCCGGCGTCGGCCAGGGTCAGGACGCTGCCGTCCGCCCGGATGCGGCAGGGCGCACGGTTGCCGGCGCTGGAGTGGCTGAGCGTCCCGGTCTCCCGGTCGTAGAGGGCGACGAAGGCGGTGGCGAAGCCGTCGAAGGGGCTCTGCCCGCACAGCCGGTCGTTCGCCGCCGCCAGGATGGCCGCGGGGGTCATGCCGGGCCGGGCCGCCGCCTCGCGGATTGCGCCGCGCACCAGCAGCATCAGGAAGGCCGCCGGCACGCCCCAGCCGGACACGCCGGCCACGACCAGCAGGCACTGGCGCTCGTCCACCTCGATCACGTCGTAGAAGTCGCCGCTGACCGCCGGGCCGGGGACCAGCAGGCCGAAGAACTGGCTGTCGCGCCCGGCGGGAAGCTGCTGCGGCAGCAGGTTCGCCTGCACGTCGCGGGCGGCGCGCTGCTCCTCCTCGATCAGGTGTTCGGCGGCGGCCAGCTTCTCGGTGCGGGTCTCCAACTCGGCCGTGCGCATCAGAAGCTGGGCGTCCAGCGTCTCCTCGCGGTAGGACGCCTCCAGCGCCATGCTGCGGAAGACGCGGGCGAGGCGGCCCATCTCGTCGTTGCGCTCCATCGCCTCGTTCAGGGTGAAGGGGTTGAAGCGCCCGGCCTCCACCGCGGCGACGGCCTCGCCCAGCCGCTCGATCGGGGCCATCTGGCTGCGCGCGAAGCGGACGGCGCCGTAGACGCCCGCCGCCAGGACGAGCAGCCCGACCAGCACGCCGATCTTCACATGGCGGCCGACCACCGAGGACAGGTCCTCGGCCGGCAGGCGGACCACCGCGATCCCGGCTCCCAGCCCGGCCGCCCCCTGCCCGGCCATCGCCGGCACCGGGGCGAAGGCGGTCAGGCGGTCGCCCTCGCGCAGAAGGCCGGTCTCGCCGGCCGCCGCGGCGGCCTTCGCCGCCTCCACCGCCCGCTCCGACAGCGGCCCGGCGCTGGGGCTGGTGGCGTGCGCGGCGAGACGCCCGTCGCGCTCCAGCAGCCACGCCCCCTCCACCGTGCCGCCGGCCAGCAGGGAGGCCATCACGCCGTCCACCCCGGCCTTGCGGGCGACGTCGGCGAGCCGGCGCACGTCGGCGCCGACCTGGACGATGCGCGGCTTGTCGACGCCGGCCACGCCGGCGAACTTCATCAGCTTGCCGCCTTCGGTGGCGGCGTCGGTCACCACCTTCTCCGGCGCGCGGTTCAGCAGGCCGTAATAGGGCGCCTGGCGCGGCTGCGCCCGGGCGTCGGGGCCGAAGGTGATGTCGGGGCCGGGAATGTTGTGCAGATAGGCGCGGCCCCGGTTGTCGGTGACCCAAATCTCGTCCGGTCCGCCACCGTCCGCGACGGCCTTCAGCCGGTCGGTCACCGCCTTGGCCGGCGCCTTGCCCGCCTCCATCACCGCGACGAGGTGGGCGGCGAGCGTCGCCTCCGACAGCAACCGGTCGCCGAGCAGCGCCTCGACGTCGCGCGGGACCTCGCGCGCCAGCGAGGCGTTGCGGGCCAGCAGGGTCGCCGCACTGCGGCCGTCCGCTTCCACCCGCGACTGGATCGCCGAGTGGGTCGTCCAGGCCAGCAGCACCGTGACCAGCGCCACCGCCAGCGTCACCAGACCGGAGATCAGGAGGATCAAACGCCCTTGAAAGGTCATGGAGGGGACCCGCCTTCTGTAGCCAACCGACCGCTGCGGGCGCTTCCCTGTCCCGGAACATGCCTGGATTTTGGGGAAATTGCCCGACCGCGCCCGTCGGTTCTACCCAGCCGGGCAGCGCAAGTCCAGGAGAGGCGGACGCCGGCCCTGTAACCATCAGTACCAGTAGCCGCCGATCCGGTAGCGCGGGCGCCGCAACGCCGCCGGCATGGCGAGGTGCGGCGGGGCGTGCAGGGAACGGGCGTCGAGCCCCGGCATGACCGGCGGCGGGGTGCGCAGCGCCATCAGGCGGCGCACACGCTCCTCCGTGTCCGGGTGGGTGCGCAGCAGGGATGGTATGTTCTGCGCACGGCGGCGGCCGGGAAAGCGCAGTCCCTCCCACGGGCCATGCTGAAGCCGCTCGATCCGGGCGAGCGCCGAGGCCACGCCCTCCGGGTCGCCGGTCAGATGGGCGGCGTCGAGGTCGGCGTCGAATTCCCGCGTGCGCGACAGGGCGAGTTGCAGAAGCACGCCGATCCAGGGTGCGGCGATAAGCAGCAGCACCAGCAGCCAGGGAACCGCCTCGTGCCGCATCATCAGCAGGGGCAGGTTGAGAATCAGCAGGGCCATGCCGAAGACCGACATCAGCCGGGTCAGGCTGGTCACCGTGTCGGCCAGCCCCATCACGGTCAGGTCGTTGTTGCGCACATGGCTGACCTCGTGGGCCAGCACGCCGGCCAGTTCGCGCAGGCTGAGCGCGCGGAGCAGCCCGTCGGTGACCGCGATGGCCGACTGGCGGCGGCTGCCCACCGCGAAGGCGTTCAGCGCCGGGCTGGCGACGTACCACAGCTCCGGAACCGCTGGCAGTTCCGCCCGGCGGGCGATGGCGGCCAGCGCGTCGAACAGGACCGGGGCCTCCGCATAGGTCAGGCGGCGAGCGCCGAACATGCCGAGCACCATGCGCGGCGACAGGCGCGGGCTGAACAGCAGGCTGACGGCTCCGCCGAGCAGCGCCCACAGCACCCCCTCCACCCCCGCCAGGATCATCCCGCACAGCGCCAGCAGCAGCACCATGCCGCCGAGCAGGAGGAGGGATTGCAGCACGTTCGAAACCTTGTGGCGGCGCCGCAGGTCGGCGACCGCCTGATCGGTAGGCATGAAGGACCGGTGCATGTGCGGCATGACGGGGGCTTCCTCCCTCACCATCTCCTTTTCGGGACCACTCGACCGGATGCAAGTCCGGCCCGCCTGATATTGGCGCGCTCCGCCCCGTCGTCATCCCGGCCGCAAGCACAGGCGGCGTGCACCAGCCGGAAGGGCACCCCTCTTGATTTGCGGGGACGCGTTGAACACATACACGTCGAACGTGCTCACCCTTTTGCCGCTGACCCCCGTTTTCCAATTACGGTCATCGCCATGAGCAATCCTTACGAGATTCTGGGCGTTTCACCCTCCGCGTCGGACGACGAGATCCGCAAGGCCTACCGCAAGCTGGCCAAGAAGCACCACCCCGACCTCAATCCCGGCAAGGCGGAAGCCGAGCAGCGCTTCAAGGACATCAGCGCCGCCTACAGCCTGCTGTCCGATCACGACAAGCGCGCCCGCTTCGACCGCGGGGAGATCGACGCTTCCGGCCAGGAACAGCCGCAGCGCCAGTATTACCGCGACTTCGCGGAAGGCCCGGCGGGCGCCCGTTACGCCCACGCCGAGGGCTTCGCGTCGGACGATCTGGAACACATCTTCTCCGACCTGTTCGGCGGGCGCGGCTTCGCCCGCGGCGGCGCCATGCCGATGAAGGGCGGCAACCTCAGCATGGCGCTGACGGTCGACTTCCTGGCGGCGGCCAAGGGCGGCAAGCGCCGCGTCACCATGCCGGACGGGAAGACGCTGGACATCGACCTGCCCGCCGGGCTGGAGGATGGCGGCACCATCCGTCTGAAGGGCCAGGGCCTGCCCGGCAGCAACGGCGGTCCGCCCGGCGACGCGCTGGTGACGGTCAAGGTCACCCCCCATCCCTGGTTCCGCCGCGACGGCAACGACATCCAGCTCGACCTGCCGGTGACCCTGGGCGAGGCGGTGCTGGGCGGCAAGGTGCGCGTCCCGACCATCGACGGGCCGGTGATGCTGACCGTTCCGAAGGGAGCGAACAACGGGACGCGGCTGCGGTTGAAGGGCAAGGGCCTTCCCGGAGCGAACGGGGCGCGCGGCGATCAGTATGTGACCCTGCGCATCGCCCTGCCCGACGCGCCCGACCCGGCACTGGAGGCGTTCGTCCGGGATTGGAAGCCCGACCACAACCCGAGGCGGGACATGGAGGCCGCGTGAGATGGGCCACGACCAATGGGAACAGGACGGCGCGGGGTGGCGGACCGAGGAGGTTCTGGCCACCTGCCGGCGCGTCTCCTCCGCTCAACTGACGGTGTGGGTGGAGCGGCACTGGCTGAGGCCGCGGCACGAGGGGACCAGTTTCGTCTTCAGCGCGGCCGACATGGCGAGGCTGGAGCTGATCTGCGACCTGCGGGAGGATCTGGCGCTCGACGACGAGGCGATGCCGGTCGTGCTGTCGCTGCTGGACACCGTCTACGGTCTGCGGCGGCGCCTGCGCGTGCTGGCGGAAGCCATCGGCGACCTGCCGCCGGAAGCCCGCTATCTCCTGCAGGACGAGCTGCGGAAGCGGGGGGAGAAGGACGACTGAAGCCCGGCGTCCAGAACTCTCCGAGGACGGCTGCGCGCGTGATCAGGTAAGCGCAGGGCGGTTCCTGCGCTTTTTTTGGCATGGAAACGGAAACTCCGGTCCGGAGCGTCCACCCGGGGCGCCCACCGATGCCGACTGCGGAGGCGATCCAGACGCTCCGCTTCGTCGTGCGCGAAGGCGTCCAATGGTGCGAGCCGATGGCCGCGGATGGACGCGCCTCGGGCTCTACCCTGCGCCGCCTGAACGGGTGGCACAGGACCGCATTGCGGTGCGGCGGCCATCCTCACCGTCGCAAATCATCACAGCGCGTTCGGAAAAACCGTACCCAAGCGGAGCGCCATCCCACCGGCATCCCCATGGATGTTGCCGGGCCGACCGGCCATTCGGCCTTTGAACGGCCTCGTCCCCACTAAGCCATTGCCCACGGCGCCATTCCGCAGGACGTCATGTCCCCTTGATCGGTTCGCCGCCGCCCCCATTTACCATCTCACTGGATGGTAGAAGGATGGCACAGGGATGTCGACCAACGCACTCGAACCGAAGCCGAAGTCCGGCGACAGCGAAAAGATCACGATCAACCTCGGCTACATCGACCTCGGTCACATCGATCTCCTGGTGCAGGAAGGTTTCTATGCGAATCGCACGGACCTCATCCGCACCGCCATCCGCAACCAGATCGACCGCCATGGAGACGCCTTGCGGCAGGCCGTGACGCGCAAGAGCGTCGATCTCGGCCTGCGCCACTACACCCGCGACGACCTCGAAGCGGCGCGGGAGGCCGGACGGATGCTCCACATCCGTGTCCTCGGGCTGGCCACCATTGCCCGGGACGTCACCCCCGAACTCGCCCGCGCCACCATCGCGTCGGTCGCCGTGTTGGGGGCGCTGCACGCCAGCAGCGCCGTCAAGGCGGCTCTCGCGGACCGCATGATCTAAGGGCGCGGGCCGCATTCCTGAAAGACGACGGACCGGGCTTTTCCGCATGCCTTGTCCGAGCCCAGAAAGCTCCTGACATGAACAACCGTGTCCCCGCCGGAATGGCCGAGGCGCTGCGCCTGACCCAGGCCGGCGACCTCACCGGGGCGACCGCTCACATCCAACGCCTGTTGCGGGGTGCCGCGCCGGTGCCGCCCGGCGACACCCCGACCATCATCGATGTCGAGCCGGTCACGGTGAACGCCGCATCGGACGCGCCGGACCCGGCGCCGCCGCACCACACCTCGGCCTCCAGGCCCGCCGGCGCGTTTGCCGGCCGCTTCCATCCCGGACCGCGGGCGGGCCTGGGCGAGACCCTGCGCGGCCTTGCCACCAGGGCCATGCCGGCAGGCGTCGGTTTCGGGGCGAACGGCATCGTCCGTCCCGCCGCCGACCCGCTGCCGGACGGCGCCGCGTTCACGACGGGATCCTTCACGAACAAGGCCGGCACGCGCTCCTACAAGCTCTATGTTCCCGCCAACCACCGTGACGGCCAGCCACGTCCCCTGGTGGTCATGCTGCACGGCTGCACCCAGTCGCCCGATGATTTCGCCGCCGGCACCCGCATGAACCTCTTGGCGGAGGAGCATGGCTGTCTGGTCATCTACCCGGCGCAGCCTTCCTCGGCCAACGCCCAGAAGTGCTGGAACTGGTTCAACCCGGCCGACCAGCGGCGCGGCGACGGAGAGCCCTCGCTGATCGCGGGAATCACCCGGCAGGTCATGCGCGACCACGCCGTCGACGCGGACCGCGTCTTCGTCGCCGGCCTCTCGGCCGGCGGGGCGGCGGCGGCCATCATGGGGGCCGCGTATCCCGACCTCTACGCCGCCGTCGGGGTGCATTCCGGCCTTCCCCGAGGCGCAGCCTCCGACGTTCCCTCCGCATTCGTCGCCATGCGCCAGGGCGGCGGGCCGGTGGAACCGCAATCCGGCCCCGCCGTGCCGACGATCGTCTTTCACGGCGACCGCGACACCACCGTTCACCCACGCAACGGCGACGACATCGCCGCGCAATCCAAGATGGGGGCGGCGGGACCGCGGGCTGCGGTGGAACAGGGCCAGGTGCCGGGCGGGCATGGCTACAGCCGCCACGTCCACACCGATGCCTCCGGTCATGTGCTGTGCGAGCAGTGGACGATCCGAGGCGCAGGGCACGCCTGGGCAGGAGGCAGTCAGGCCGGTTCCTACACCGACCCGCGCGGGCCGGACGCCTCACGGGAGATGCTGCGCTTCTTCCTCGCGAACCCGCGGCAGCGGCCATCCGCGCCGTAACCGCCACCGGCAAAGGGCTTCAACGGCGCCCCGCCTCTTCACCGGCGTGCCCCTAAATCGACGGCGACATGGGGAAATCTGATGCTGGGGAGGTCTGATGCCAGGTTCCGATGAGGCCACCTCCTCGGAATTTGGTATCAGGCGTCGGCGCGCAGGGCGAAAACCTGAACAGGGTCGAACTGATTGTGGGCGTGTCGGAAGCAGGTCCGGCGCATTGTGGAAACCGGATCCAGGTCAGCTCCGGACGCCGAAGGCCCGTCCGCTCAGCGCGATGTCCTGGTTGAAGCCTTCCGCGACCCGGTCGTTGCCGCCGGACTGCATGCACAGCGTCACGTTGATGGCGCTGAGGATGGCGTGGTCGATCTGCTCCGGCTTGGCGTTGTGGCGTTTGATGGCTTGAAGCGCACGGGTCACGGATTGGGCCATGAAGCAGGTTCCGTTCGTTCTGGCAGGCTGGCCGGTTTGATCGATGGCGTCATCATGCCGCCGTTTCGCTCGTCCCGCTGTGCACCGGGCCACACCCCGCCGCACGGACCGCCTTTCGCAATGGCGAGAGTCCTAAGGCCCAAATTCTTAATCAGGTGTAAACGTCCGGCCGAGCCCAAAAGGCATAACCCTTTATGCCTTTCCTGGAACACCCACCAAACCAAGAGCATAGCGCAAGCCATTGGTTTGGTATTACCACTCATTAATGTCAAATGCGACATTTTGCCCGGCGGTGCCGGCCGCCGGACGGGGACGCATCACCCCTCAGAGGTCCCCGTCCTCCGCCAGGAGTCGGCGGTGGATGGCGGTGGCGGCAATCGCGGCCTGCCCCATGGCGACCGAGATCTGGTTCAAGCCCTCCACGATGTCGCCGGCAGCGTAGAGCCCCTCAATCCCCGTCTGCTGGTGCCCGTCCGCGACCAGCCGCCCGCTCGGCCCGATGCGCACGCCCAGCCCCTTCACCGTCTCGATGCGCGGGTGGCAGCCCAGGGCGGAATACAGCGTGTCGAAGGTCAGGCGCTCGCCGGACGCGGTGGTCAGGGCGGCGATCCGCCCGCCTTCGGTGTGGATTTCCACCACCGGCTCCTCGACGGCGCGGAGGCCGGCTTCGGCCATGCGGCGCTCCTCCGCCTCCTCCAGATTCATCGGCTCGCCCAGCGTCAGGACGGTGATGTCGCGGGAATAGGTGCGCAGGAACAGCGCCTCCCCCAAAGCTCCGGTGCCGTGGCCGATGACGCCGATGCGGTGGCCGGTCACCTCGAACCCGTCGCAGATCGGACAATGGCGGACCAACCCCCGCTGCACCGCCTGGTAGAGATTGGGCAGCTGCGGTTCCTGGTCGATCACGCCGGTCGCGGCCAGCACGGTGCGGGCGCGGAACACCCGACCGTCCTCCGTCCGCGCATGGTAGCCATCCTCGCCCCGCTCCACCGACGTCACCGTTCCCGGCACGATCCGGGCGCCATAGCGCTCCGCCTGGGCGCGCATGCGGGACAGCAGCTCGTCGCCCGTCACCCCGTCCGGAAACCCCGCGTGGTTGTGGGACAGCGGAATCCAGGAGGCCCGGCTGGCCCCGGAATCCACCACCAGGAAGCGGCGGCGGTAGCGCGCCAGATAGATCGCCGCGGTCAGCCCGGCAGGGCCGCCACCGACGATCAGAGCGTCCAGACGCTGGTCCTCGGGCGCGGCGGTCATCGTTCGGGCAATCCGGTGATCATTGACGACGTTGGGGAACAGACGGCGCGCCCACCGGTTCCGTGCCCGCATGCTGCAGCGCGGAAGCGTCCATTCGCCGCGCCCGCCCCGGCTTGACCAAGTGGTATTTCCACACGCACTGTGCGGCCATACCGTGTCCTGCCGGGAGCCGCAGCCGTGCCCCAGCCACCGCCCACCCTGTCCGACACGCCTCCCGCCACCGCGGTTCCGTGCGATCGGGACATCCTCGACATGGAGCCGATGTTGCGCAACTTCGGCGGACCCGGTCCCACCGTCACCATGCTCTACGCCCTGTTCGTGGAAAACGCCGACGCGTTGTCCCTCGCCCTGAAGGAGCGGCTGGCCGCCGGCGACCTGGACGGCGCCCGGCTCGCCGCCCATTCGGCGGCCGGCGCCGCCCGCACCGCCGGGGCCGGTCGGGTCGCCGACCTCTTCGGTTCGGTGGAAGAGGCGGCCCTGCGCGGCGATGCGGCGGTGGCGCACCGGGACGCTGCCGCCCTCGACCGCGCCCTGGCCGACGTGAAAATTCTGATCGCACGCATTTGAGTTTCTTTCGCGCTGATATATCATGCGGATGCAACCCACATTGGGTAACCCACAGGACGAAGCGCGAGGGTGGCCGTGTCGTTCAATTCCTGCGCGGTGCTGGTCGTTGAGGACGAGGTGGTGACCCGCAGCGTTTCGGTGCGGCTGCTGAAGCAACTGGGCGTCGGCACGGTGATCGAGGCCGCCGACGGGGCGGAGGCGCTGGCCCGCTGCAACCGCGTCGATTTCGACGCGATCTTCTGCGACGTGGACATGGCGCCGATGGGCGGCTTGGCCTTTCTGGACGCCCTGGACGGGCGGGCGCCGGTCATCATGCTGACCAAGCACGACGGGTCGGACGTCGTCCTGTCGGCCCTGCGGTCCGGGGCGACCGGCTATCTGGTGAAGCCGCTGACCCCGTTCGGCCTGCGCGAGAAACTGGAAAAAGCGCTGGCCGCGAAAGGGTAGAACCTTGACCGCGACATTATACTTTTCGTAACCACGGCGGAATTATTCTGTACACGGTGCATCGCTGCACCCTTGTGCGGATTGCCGGGAGATTCCGCATGCCCATGAACGTTCTGGAAGTGGCGATCTACGCCATGGTGCTCACCGCGTCGCAGCCGCGCCCCTATGAGTGCGTCGCGGTTCAGCCGGAAGGGGTGAACTGCACGAACGGCCTCGCCGTGGCGTCCGAGACTCCGAACGGCGTCATGGCCTTCAACACCGGCGTGCAGGTCATCAAGGACAACCAGGGCCGCGTGCGGCTGAGCAACGGGATCACCACCCATTTCGATTCCTCCGCCTGGGTGGCCTTCAAGAACCCCGGCGGACAGACCCTGGTCAGCGTGCGCAAGACCGGGCCGTTCCGCTTCAAATTCTCCAACAGCTTCCAGTGCGAGATGATCGGGCAGAACCAGGACATGGCCCGCTGCTACAAGCCCTGACGTCCGCTTACCCCACCGCGTCCCGCCCATGCGGCGCGTCGAGATCCAGCGCCGGGCCCTTCGGCACGACGCCGGTCGGGTTGATCATGGTGTGGCTGGCGTAGTAGTGCCGCTTGATGTGGTGGAAATCGACGGTCTCCGCCACGCCGGGCACCTGATAGAGGTCGCGCAGGTAGCCGGACAGGTTGGGATAGTCGGCGATGCGGCGCAGGTTGCATTTGAAGTGGCCGACATAGACGGCGTCGAACCGCACCAGCGTGGTGAACAGGCGCCAGTCGGCCTCGGTCTGCCGGCTCCCCAGCAGGTAGCGCCGCCCGGCCAGCCGCTCGTCCAGCTCGTCCAGCGCCGCGAAGAGGGCGTCGAACGCCTGCTCGTACTTCTCCTGGCTGGTCGCGAAGCCGGCCTTGTAGACGCCGTTGTTGACGCGGTCGTAGACGAAGGCGTTGAGCCGGTCGATCTCCTCCGCCAGTTCCGCCGGGTAGAAATCCAGCGAGGCGTCGCCAAAGGCGTCGAATTCCCGGTTCAGCATGCGGACGATCTCCGCGGACTCGTTGCTGACGATGGTCCCGGTCGCCTTGTCCCACAGCACCGGAACGGTGACGCGCCCGGAGTAGGTGGGATCGGCCTTGGTGTAGACCTCGTGCAGGCGGGTGGAGCCGGTGACCGGATCGGGTTCGGGGAAGGTCCAGCCCTCCTCCCGCATCAGGGGATCGACCACGGTGACGCCGATGACGTCCTCCAGACCCTTCAGCTTGCGCAGGATAAGCGTGCGGTGCGCCCAGGGGCAGGCCAGCGACACGAACAGGTGATAGCGCCCGGCCTCCGGCTGGAACGGGGTCGAGCCGTCCGCCCGCACCCAGTTGCGGAACTGGGTTTCCGGGCGGACGAAGGCGCCGCCGCTGTTCTTGGTGTCGTACCACTGGTCGTGCCAGCGGCCGTCGATCAACAGGCCCATGCCCTGAACTCCCCTCGTGCCGGTGCCCTCTCCCGCCCGGACGGCGGGAGAGATGCGCCCTACCCTCAACCGTGCAGCTTCTTGGTGATTTCCGCGACGTGCCGCCCCTGGTAGCGGGCGCCGTCCAGCTCGACCGCGCTCGGCTGGCGGGAGCCGTCGCCGCCCGCGATGGTGCTCGCGCCGTAGGGGCTGTTGCCCATCACCTCGTCCACGCCCATCTGGCCCTGGAAGCTGTAGGGCAGGCCGACGATCACCATGCCGAGGTGCAGGAGCACGGTGTGGGTGGTGAGGATCGTGCTCTCCTGCCCGCCGTGCTGGGTGGCCGATGAGGAGAAGGCGGCGCCCACCTTGCCGACCAGCGCGCCTTTCGCCCACAGGCCGCCCGTCTGGTCGAGGAAGTTCTTCATCTGGCCCGGCATGTTGCCGTAGCGCGTCGGCACGCCCAGTATGATGGCGTCGTAGTTGGCCAGCTCGTTCGGGTCGGCGATGGGAATGTTCGGCTCTTCCTTGAAGTGCGCCTTCTGCCGCACCTCCTCGGGGACCAGTTCCGGCACGCGCTTCACCGTCACATCGGTTCCCGGAACCGAGCGCGCGCCCTCGGCCATTGCCTGCGCCATGGTGGAGATGTGGCCGTAGCTGCTGTAGTAGAGCACCAGAACTTTCGCCATGTCTCGTCTCCCCTCTGTCGTTGCGGCCGCGCTGGAGGCTGCGGCGTCCCAAAGAGATAGCGCGTTGCCGCGCTCCAGCAAATCCAGGGCGCTGGAACTTCATTGTTCCCCGGTGTAGAACAATGACATGGATCGCCTCGACGACATGATGGCCTTTATCAAGGTCGTGGACACCAAGAGCTTCACCACCGCGGCGGAGCGCCTGAACCTGTCCAAGTCCGTGGTTTCCCGCCGCATCGCGGAGCTGGAGAACCGGCTGGGCGCGCGGCTGCTGAACCGCACCACGCGCAAGCTCAGCCTGACCGAGGTCGGGCAGGCCTATTACGAGCGCTGCACCCGCATCATCGCCGACCTGGAGGAGGCGGAGCAGGCCGTCGCCGACCTGCACGCGGCCCCGCGCGGGCGGCTGAAGGTCAACGCGCCGGTGTCCTTCGGCCTGCTGCATCTGGCCAAGGCGGTCGCCGAGTTCCTGGAGCGCTACCCGTCCATCGAGATCGAGATGGACCTGAACGACCGCTACGTCGATCTGATCGACGAGGGCTACGATCTGGCGGTGCGCATCGGCCGGCTGCGCGACAGCTCGCTGATCGCCAAGCGTCTGGCCCCCAACCGGCAGGTGGTCTGCGCCAGCCCGGCCTATCTGGAGAAGCACGGGACACCTCAGACACCGGATGAGCTGTCCAACCACAACTGCCTGATCTACACCAACATCCCGACCGCCGAGCAGTGGCAGTTCCGCGTCAACGACGCCATGCGGTCGGTCCGCGTGTCGGGATCGCTGCGCACCAACAACGGCGATCTGCTGCGCGAGTCCGCCATCGCCGGCGTCGGCATCATCGTTCTGCCGACCTTCCTGTGCGGCGAGGCGCTGTCCAAGGGGCAGCTCCAGTGCCTGCTGCTGGACTATTACATGGCGGAATCGAACGTCTTCGCGGTCTACCCGCAGAACCGGCACCTGTCGCCGAAGGTCCGCGTCTTCGTCGATTTCCTGGCCGAACGCTTCGGCCCGCGCCCCTATTGGGACTGCGCCCTGCTCAGCCTGCAGCCCTTCCGGGCGGAGGCGTGACGGACGCCCCCTCCCGAACGGCGTCTTCCGTCAGCCCCCCGGCTTCTCCATTATAAAGAGGAGACCCGGAACGCCCACGCCCTTCTCCCGGCGTGGGGAGCAGGGCTCCATCAGCCGCACCGTCAGCCCCGCCGCCGCCGCCGTCTCCCGCAGATAGGCTTCGGTGTGGGCGTAGCGCCGCGACGGGCCGAGCGCGTAGCCGCCATCCGCCGCCCCGCCCTCCAGACGCTCCACCGTCGCGGCGAAGCGGCCCGCCGGGCGCAGGGCCTTGGCGGCGCCCTCGAACAGGGCGGTCAGGTTGCCGAGATAGACCAGCACATCGGCGGCGACCAGCAGGTCCCAGGCGCCGGGCGCCGCCTCCACCGCCGCGACCACGTCGCCGACCGACAATTCATCATAAAGAGTGCGGGCGCGGGCCTTCTCGACCATGCGCGGGGCCAGATCGATCCCGGCGAGATGCGCGGCCAGCGGGCGGAACGCCACGCCCGCCAGCCCGGTGCCGCAACCGAGGTCCAGAATGCGCAATCCCGCCGCCCCGGGTTTGGATGCCGGCCCCAGCCGGTCCACCGCCTCGCGCAGCAGGGCCGGCGCGGAATAGCCCAGCTTGCCCACCAGATCCTGGTCGAAGCGGTCGGCGTAGCGGTCGAACAGGGCGCGCACATAGGCCGCCGACAAATCCTCCTCCGCACCGCCTTCCAGAGCCGCGATCAGCGCCGCGCAGCCGAGTCGCCCCTCCGAGTCGAGCCCTTGGGCACGGCGCAGCGCGGTCAGGGCCTTCGCCGGCTCCTGCAGCGCGATCCAGGCCCGCCCAACGGCGGCGTGCAGGTCCGCATCCTCCGGGTCCCGGCGGGATAAGGGCTGCAGCAGTTCGACCGCACCCAGCGCGTCGCCCGCCTCGACCAGCAGGGCCGCCAGTTCCAGAGCCGCCTCGCGGTCGCCGGGACGCAGGGCCACGGCCTCGCGGTACTCCTCCAGCGCGGCGTCGCGCCGGCCCACCGCCGCCAGGGCGCGGGCGAGAGCGAGCCGGGCCGTGGCGGAATCGGGCCGTTCCGCCGTCAGCACCTGCCCGGTGGTCACCGCCTCCTCGACCCGGCCGGCGGCGCGCAGCGCTTCGGCCAGGGCGATCCGCCAGGGCCACACGCCGGGGTCGAGCGCCACCGCCCGCCCGCAGGCGGCCAGCGCCCCGTCGGCCTGGCCCGCATCCCGCGTGCTGTCGGCCAGGGCGCCCCAGGCCTCGCCCGACGCCGGGTCGGCGGCGCAGGCGAGCCGGAAGGCGCGCGCCGCCCCCGCCGCGTCGGCGGCGTAGAGTCGGTCATAGCCGGTCTGAAACAAAATGCCCGGAACGTCTCCGGGTTGGACGAGGGGGCCTGCCCCCTCCCGGTCGGCTTGAGCCGTCGAATCGCGATCCACGATCACTTCGCTATGGGAGATGCGCTGTCGCCGTCCCCGCTCCGGGAGACTCCGGATTGCGAGAGACGACACGAACTCCTGCACCAGCTTGCACGCGCGCGCAAGAGGCATCCGAAGGAGGTCGTTCAATGGCGAATCGTGCTTCAGACCGTCGCATTAGGCCGTTTGGACGGATTTATCCGCCGTTCGCACAATCCACCCCTTTCGGTTTTTCAAAGCGCTTCGGAATCAGTGTCTTGGTGGATAAGACCAAGGCCCCTGGTGGGTTTTTCCCGCCGCCTTGTGACATCGTTCGATCGAAAGGCGTGGTATTACCGGGCAGCAAATAGATTGACGCTGTATAAAATTTTTGGAAGTGTGGCTTCGGCGCCCGATGGTGGGCGCTGAACTTTTGGGTAGGAGGCGGTCACCGTAAGCGACTCGGTGACCGGTGATGACGGCCCCGCGCGGGGGGCCAAAACGAAGCCGGATGAACCCGGCAACGAAGAGGGGACCGAGGATATGCAGGATCGAACTCAGCGCGTGCGACGCACGTATGGCGGCTGGATCGCTCTTGCACTGGGATTAGCCGCCTCGCCGGTCCTCCTCGCCAAGCCCGCCGCCGCCCAGGACAGCAGCTGCGTCTCCCACGCCGTGGAGGCCGAGCGCAAGTTCAACATCCCCTCCGGTCTTCTCGTCGCCATCGCCCTGGTGGAAAGCGGCCAGGACGGCGCCCCGACCCCCTTCGCGATGAGCGTGGAAGGCCGTCCCGTCTACGCCCGCAACGCCAACGACGCCGCCCGGCATCTCCGCGACAAGCGCGGCCAGCTTCGCCAGAACGTCTATGTCGGCTGCATGCAGATCTCGCTCGGCACCCACCGCGGCGAGTTCCAGCCGGTGGAGCGGATCGTCGATCCCCGCGAGAACGTCAACTACGCCGGCCGCCTTCTTCTCCGCCTCCATGGCGAGCAGGGAAGCTGGAAGACCGCCGTCGCCCGCTACAACGGCGGCTCCACCCGTCAGGCCCAGAACTACGTCTGCAAGATCTGGCAGCACCTGAACGAACTGGACCCGAAGAGCGCCAAGCTGCTGGAATCCGCCCGTTGCGGCGAGTCCGAGCCCGCCAGCATCGCGCCGAGCACCCGCCGCACCTTCCGCAACGCCCAGCAGGTCGCCTCCCTCGACTGACTTGAGGCGCGTGACGATGGTCTGCTGACCCCGGCTTTTCAGGGGATGGCGCGGAACGCCCCGATGGGCTAAATCCCTGCTCCATGAACTACCGTCACATTTTCCACGCCGGCAACCCCGCCGATGTGATGAAGCACGCCGTCCTGGCGCTGATCATCGATCATTTGCGCGCCAAGCCGGCGCCCTTCTGCGTGCTCGACGCCCACGCCGGCATCGGGCGCTACGACCTGGACTCCGAACCGGCGCGCAAGACGCTGGAGTTCCAGGACGGAATCGGACGGCTGTTCGGCCAGCCGGCGCCGCATCCGGCGCTCCGCCCCTATCTGGACGCGGTGTCCGCGCTGAATCCGGACGGGCGGCTGCGCTGGTACCCAGGATCGCCGCGGCTGGCGCGGGCGCTGCTGCGCGAGCAGGACCGGCTGCTCCTCAACGAACTGCACCCGGACGACTGGCAGACCCTGAAGGCGGAATTCGCCGGGGACCGTCAGGTCTCGGCCTTCAAGACCGACGCCTATCAGACGCTGAAGGCCCATCTGCCGCCGCGGGAGAAGCGCGGTCTCGTCCTGATCGACCCGCCCTTCGAGCAGCCGGACGAGTTCGCCCGCATGGCCGAGGGGCTGAAGGCGGCGCACAGGCGCTGGTCCACCGGCGTCTACGCCCTGTGGTACCCGATCAAGGAACGCCCGGCCGTCTGGCGCTTCCAGGAGGCGGTGGAGAACACCGGCATCCGCAAGATCCTGACCGTCGAGCTGACCTGGCACCCGGAGGACACGCATCTGCGGCTGAACGGGTCCGGGCTGCTGATCGTCAACCCGCCCTGGACGCTGGACGACACGCTGCGCGCCATGCTGCCGGCGCTGCACGCCGCCCTGCCCTCCACCGGCGGCGGCTGCACGGTCGATTGGCTGGTTCCCGAGGGGTAAAACCGCAAATTTCAACGGAAAAGCGGCAACCGGTCACAGAGGTTGCCGTTGCAACGGCCCCGTCACTCGCCATAGGCTGAACGGGATTACTCCGTTCCGGCAAGGCCACGATGTCCCGTTCCAACGATTTCGCCAGCAGCTTCGCCAAGGCCCACGCCGATGCCGGGCTGGAGCGCGTGTCGGTCGCCCATATCCTCCAGACCATCCAGAAGGACCCCGCCTTCCTGTTCAGCGAGGATCTGCGGCGCGGCGGCGGCCAGTGCCCCATGCACGCCGCCCCCAACGCCGACGACGCGGACAAGGTGACGGTCAACACGCTGCTCGCCTACCTGTTCGAACGGCTGCGGGACCATGTGGCGTCCAAGCTGCCGCTGGACGAGCGCGGGCAGGTGATGCTGCCGATCCCGCCGCGTTCCCCGCACGGCATCGATCCGGCCGACCGTGCCGCGATGGCGGCCGCCCCGCTGGACGTGATGGCCTCGGTCCTGCGCGACGCCACCTGCCACCTGCTGGACGGCCTCATCACCGGCTGGGCCGCCGACCTGCTGACGGAGGAGGAGCACTACCGCGCCCAGGGCACGGGCGAGATCTCCGCCGCCGCCGCCGCCACCTTCATCCTGCGCACGACGCTGGAGGACTCGCCCCTCTACCAGCGCGCCGGCTACGACATGCTGTCGATCACCAAGACCGGCAGCCACACCGCCATCCACATCTGCTGGGCGATGGTCGAGGCGGCGCCCCTGCTGCTCCCCGGCGAGGAGGCCGCGGCCTACGACGACCTCGTCCGGCGCAGCCTGAAGCAGGTGGTGCCGCTGTCGATGGCCAGCCTCGGCATGCTGGTCCATTACATGGAGGCGTCGGGGATCGAGCCCCACGACGGGCTCGCCATCCATCTGCTGCCCAAGGACCAGACGGCCTTCGTCCTCGACGAGGCCGGGCTGATCTGCCTGAACCCGGAGCCGATCACCCGCTTCGCCAAGCCCGAGGAGCGGCACTACACCGGCTGCCCGGCCTTCTACACGCCCGGCTTCATCAAACTGTATCTCGACATCGCGGCCAGCATCGCCATGGACTACGGCGTCTACGACCGGCTTCGCGACCGCTGACCGTCCTCATTCACGAGATTGACGCCCCATCATGGCCCGCTCCAACGACTTCGCCCTGACCTATCTCGCCGCGCATGAGGAGGCCGGGATGACCCGGGTCAACCTCGCGCCGATCCTGCACCGGATCACCGAGGACCCGAACTACCTCTTCACCGAGGAGCTTCAGCGCCTCGCCGGCCATTGCCCGGCCCATGCGGACACCCGCAAGGAGGATTACGAGAAGGTCGCGATCAACACGCTGCTGGCCTTCCTCTACAACGACCTGCGCGACCACATCACCAACCGCATGCCGTTGGACGCCGACGGCCATCTGCTGCTGTGCAACCCGCCGGACTCGCCGCACGGGCTGGACGTCGCCGACGCCGCCGGGCTGGACGCCGCCCCGGCGGAGACGCTGATCGGCTTCCTGCGCGACAGCGTGTGCCACCTGCTGGACGCCATCATCAAGGACTGGGCCATCAAGCTGACGCTGGAGGAGGAGCGCTGCCGGGCGGAGGGCGCGATCACGCCGCTCGCCGCGGCCAGCTTCGTCCTCGCCAACACGCTGGAGGCGTCGGTGCTGCACGCACCGTCCGGCTACGACACGCTGTCGATCACCAAGACGGGCAGCCACACGGCGCTCCACGTCTGCTGGAACCTGTGCGAGTCGGCGCCGATGCTGAAGCCCGGCCTGACCCTGGCCGAGTACGACGACCTGTCGCGCCGCAGCCTGAAGCAGGTGCTGCCGCTCGCCATGGGCAGCCTGGGCATGCTGTGCCAGTTCATGGGGGCCGGCCACATCGAGGCCGACGACCATCAGGCCATCCATCCCCTGCCCCGGCACCAGACCGCCTTCGTCTATGACGCGGAGGCGCCGGGCGGCATGATCGTCCTGAACGCCGACCTGATCGAGCCGACCGCGCAGGCGGGCGAGCGCCATTACACCGGCTGCCCGGCCTTCTACGCCAACGGCCTGATCAACCTCTACATGGAGATCGTGCTGTCGCTGGCCGCGCGGTACGACATCTACGGGCGGGTCCTGCGGGCCGGATGACCAAAGCGCCGCACAGCCCAGCGGTGCGGCGGCCTTGACGCCACGCGAAGCGTGCCTATCTTGGCGGCCTTGTCGATTTGGAGACTGCTGCGTGGCCACCACCAGGAAGATGTTGCGCCGTTACACGACCACCGCGCTGGCCGACGGGATCAAGCGGGCGCGCGGGCGCATGATCTCCCCGCTGCAGCGGGCGCTCGGGCATGTCGAGAGCGTGTTCATCGATCACGCCTGCTTCCGGCTGGTCTATTCGAACACCTACCGCATCTCCCCAAACATGTACCGGGCGAGCCAGCCCTCCCCCTCGCACATCCGGGAGGCGGCGCGCCAAGGCGTGAAGACCATCCTGAACCTGCGCGGCAGCCGCGACTGCGCCTCCTACATCCTGGAGGCCGAGGCCTGCCGGGCGGCCGGCCTGACGCTGGTGGATTTTCCCGTCAACTCCCGCGACATGCCGAAGAAGGAGACGCTGCTGAAGGCCCGCGACCTGTTCGCGACCATGCAGTATCCGGCGCTGCTGCACTGCAAGTCGGGGGCGGACCGCGCCGGCTTCATGTCGGCGCTCTACCTCTTCATCCATGAAGGCGTGCCGCTGGAGCGGGCGACCAAGCAGCTTCACTGGAAATACGGCCACTTCAAGCAGGCCAAGACCGGCATCCTCGACTATTTCTTCGAGCTGTACGCCGCCTACAACGAGAAGCGCCCGATCGCCTTCTGGGACTGGGTGGAGCGCGTCTACGACCCGGTGGAGGCCAAGGCCAGCTTCCGCTCCCGCGAGTGGGCCGACACCGTGGTCGACCGGGTGCTCGGGCGGGAATGAGGGCGGGAGTGAGCGGGGCGGGTCACTTCGCCCCGACGAAGCGGCAATAGGGGAAGGTCAGGAAGTCGAAGCGGCGCACCCGGACCGGCTCATGCCGGTTCAGCCAGTCGAGCACCGCGTAATGAGCCATCTGGTCCAGCATCCAATAGACCTCCGCCCCCGCCAGGAAATGCCCGATGTAGGAGCCGATCAGCGACAGGAAGCGGTCGCCGCCGGGGGTGTTCTGGTAAACGGCGAACCCGACCGGAATTTCCCGCGACGGACCGCGACGACGACCGTCGAGCATGAGGCCGACGTCGTGTCCGGCCATGTCCGCCCGGAGCGCCTGCAGGTCTCCGGTGACCCAGGCGTCGGTGTCGATCACCATCAGCGGCCGGTCCAGCCGGCGCAGCCACTGCAAGGCGCGGAGGAAGCGGGCGGACGCGTAGTAGGTGACGCGCTTGATGTCGGTCCATCCCGCCATGTCCGGCCGGTCCAGCGAAAAGCCGATCCTCAGCCGTCCATCCGTCCGCCAGCGGGCCATGGCCTGCTCCGTCTCCGGCGACGGCGCCACCACATGGACCGCGACCGTGGCGCCCGGCATCCGCTCCGCCAGCGAGTCCAGCAGCGCCGGGGCGAAACGGCGGAAATAGACGTCGTCGCAGCAGAAGAAGACCGCCGGTTCCCCGGCCGGGACGGGCGCCGGCTCGATGCGGCACTCCAGGGGCGCCATGCCCTCCAGCACCGCTTCGACCGGCGGCAGGGCGCGGAAGAAGGCATCGTCGGCGCGCAGCATGGCCCACAGGCCCAACTCATGCTCCCGCGCGACCTCCGCCGCGGTGAAGCGCCGCCGGAAGCGACGGCTCAGCCAGGAGGCGAGCGCGAGCCGGTCCCGCCGGTAGATGTGGAAACCGATGACGGCGGCCGCGACCGTGTCCTTGGGGTGGCGCCGCAGGCGGACCCAGGCGGCCCTCGCCCCATCGCGCAGCACCCTGTCGGACGCCATGCCCACCTGCACCAGCGTCGCCACCGCGGCGACGTGCAGCCAGTCGGCCTCGTCGTCGTCCGGGCGGGCGGCGACAGCCCGGCGCAGGGCGCCGATGGCCTCCTCGACCAGCGCACGGTCGACCGCAAAGGGCTTGCCGTCCCGCACCCCCATCGCCCCGCTGCGTTCCAGGAGCAGGCGCCCCAGAATCCGGTTGGCCCGAGGATGGTCACCATCGCGCTCCAGGGCGGCGCGCGCCATCGCTTCCGCCGCCGCCGCATCCCCGACCGCCAGCCACGCCTCCGCCGCCGCGGCGCGGGTTTCGGCGTCCGCCGCCGGGTGGCGCGCCGCGGCGGTCCGCCGTTCCGCCTCGTCCAGCCGTGATCCCCACTGGTCCCGCAGCGCCTTCAGGTTGCCCGCCGCTCCGGCGTGACCGGGCTCCAGCGCCAGGGTCCGCCGGTAGCTCCATTGCGCGCCCGCCGCCTTCTCCTGCTGCTTCAACCCGTTGCCGAGGTTGAACCAGGAGGCCGCGTGCGCCGGGTCGAGGGACAGCGCCCGGTGCAGGCAGGCCATGGCCTCCGCCCCCTGCCCGGCCAGGCGCAGGGCGGCGGCCAGGTTGCTGTAGCCGGCGACGCCGCCGGGCTCCAGCCGCAGGATGGTCCGGAAATGGTCGGCGGCCTCCGCCGGGCGTGCGGTCTGCACCAGAAGCATCGCCAGCATCTGCAGCGCACCGCGATTCGCCGGCTCACGCTCCAGCACCGCGCGGTAAAGCGGCTCCGCCCCCGCATGGTTGCCGGATTTGTGCAGGCGGATCGCGTCGTCGAGAGCAGGTTCCATGAGGCGGGACCATAGACCGGATCGGCCCTGCCGCCAATCGCCGCCGTGGGGCGGGAGACCGGAGCGATCCGGGAAGACGCTTCGCGGATCGGGCCGCCCCCGGGCGTCCTCCCATGATCGGATGGATCGATTATCAACCAATTATTGCACGGTATGATACAGTCTGGTTCAGAGTTGCCCGCAACCGGTTACCTCCACGAATGGTCTGCGAAATGCCTCGGTACGTTCGGACCGGACACGCCTCCTCGATCGACCGCCCCGCCAACGCCATGCTCCTTCCACCGTTCCCAAAACTGCAGGAACGCGCTCCCGCGCCATCTGAACAGGCCTGCACCGCCAACACGGGTGACGCCAACCGGATCGGACGCGGTCCCCAGGCGATCCGGCCCATGGTTGCGTTCGAACGCCGGCCGATTCGATGATTCCCGATCCGGACACGCCGCAGCGGTCGACCGGGCGTCCGACCCGCCGTTCCATGTGGCTGATGCGGCCGCAGCGGGTGCGAAGCTGGCTCGTCCTGCTGGTCATGGCGGTGGCCGTGCCGCTGGTCCTCTTCTCGGTGTTCCTCCTGATCCGCAACATCGATGCGCAGGCCCAGCAAACCGAACAGCTCGTGCTCGACCGGACGCGCCTGCTGGCCGAGGACGTGGAACGCGAGGTCAGCCGCCAGATCGCCGCGGCCGAGGTGCTCTCCACGTCGGAAAGCCTGACAACGGATGATCTGGCCGCTTTCCACCGGCAAGCCGTCGGCGTGCGTGACCGGCTGGGCACCAACGTCGTTCTGCGCGATCCGCAGGGCCGGCAACTGGTCAACAGCCGGGTGCCCTGGGGCACGGAGCTGCCGGACGGCACCGTGCTCGAAGCCGATCAACGGGTGATCGACACGGGACGGCCGCAGATCACCGGCCTCTTCATCGGCGACGTGAGCCGGACACCGCTTCTGGCGGTGATCGCCCCGGTGATCCGCGACGGCCGGATCCGCTACCTGCTGAACGTCACCATCCCCCAGGAACGGCTTCAGGCCATCGTCTCGCCGGAGCGCATCCCGACGGGCTGGCGGGCCGGGGTGATCGACCAGGACGGTGTCGTCATCGCCCGGTCGCACTTGAGCGAGCAACTCGTCGGCAAACGGCTTCCCACCTCGCTGTGGAGCGGCATGCAGGACATACCGGACGGAATCCACCGCGCCGTCAATCTGGAGGGGGTGGAGGCGATCCAGGCCTACAGCCGGTCGCGCAGCTTCGGCTGGGTGGTCGCCACCAGCGTCCCCACGGCCCTGGTGGCGTCCCCGGCGCGTCATGCCCTCCTGCTCTTCACCGGCGGCGGCCTCCTTCTTCTGCTGACCGGCATCGGGGCGGCGATCCTGCTCGGACGGCGCCTCACCCGCTCCGTCTCGCAACTGGCCGGAGCGGCGGAAGCGCTGGGCGCCGGTTACCCGGTGCCGCCGCCCGACGGCGGCGTGGCCGAGATGGAGGCGGTGGGCCGCGCCATCCGCAACGCCGCCGACCTCATCCGGCGGCGCGAGGCGGCTCTGGCGGAAAGCGAGGCCCGCCACCGGGCCATCGTGCAGACCGCGGTGGACGCCATGCTGGTCATCGACGAGGCCGGCACGATCGAGAGCTTCAACCCGGCGGCGGAACGCATCTTCGGCTACGAGGCCGGCGATGCGGTCGGCCGGAACATCCGCATCCTGATGCCGGAACCCTATCATTCCGCCCATGACGGCTATCTGCAGGCCTACCGGAGCACGGGCGAGAAGAAAATCATCGGCATCGGGCGCGAGGTGGAGGGGCGGCACAAGGACGGTTCGATCTTCCCGATCGAGCTGGCAGTCACCGAATGGACCGCCGGGGAGCGCCGCTATTTCACGGGCATCGTCCGCAACATCACCGAACGCCGCCGTGCCGAGGACGCCCTGCGCGCCTCCAAGGCCGAGGCCGACCGCGCCAACGTCGCGAAGTCCAAGTTCCTCGCCGCCGCAAGCCACGACCTGCGGCAGCCGGTCCAGGCGATGATGCTGTTCCAATCCGCCCTGGCGGAACGGCTGGACGGGCACCCCGCGGCCCCGCTTCTCGACTCCATGGGGCTGGCCATGGACGGGCTGCGCATGCTGCTCGACAGCCTGCTCGACGTGTCCAAGCTGGATGCCGGATTGATCGTGCCCCAACTGCAGGATCTGGCGATCGGCCCGATCATCGAACAGCTGGGCGCCGAGTACCATCCCCAGGCGAAGGCGAAGGGGCTGCGGCTGCGCGTGGTGCCCTGCACCCTGACGGTCCGCAGCGATCCGGCGCTGCTGATGCGCATCCTGCGCAACCTTGTGGAAAACGCGCTGCGCTACACCGAGCGGGGCGGCCTGCTGATCGGCTGCCGGCGCCGGGGCGACCGCCTGCGCATCGAGGTGATGGATTCCGGCATCGGCATCCCGTCCAATCAGCACGAGGAGATTTTCGAGGAGTTCTACCAGGTCGGCAACCAGGAGCGGGACCGCAGCAAGGGTCTGGGGCTCGGTCTGGCGGTGGTGCGTCGCCTCGCCCGCCTGCTCGGTCATACGGTTCACCTGCGCTCGAGAACGGGAGCCGGGTCCGCCTTCTGCGTCGATGTGCCCTTGATCACCCGCAACGCGACCCGCTCCGAACCGGTGGAAGCCCGGTTGGTGACGGGCGACGGGCGGGGCATGATCCTGGTGATCGACGACGAGCCGCTGATTCGCCACGGCCTGCAGGCCATGCTGGAGGGTTGGGGGTATCGGGTGCTGACGGCGGGCTCCATCGAGGACGCGGTCCGGCACGTCGAAAGCGGGGAATGGCCGAGCGCGATCCTGGCCGACTACCGCCTGCGCGACGGGAAGACCGGGTTGGACGCCATCCGGGCGGTGTGCGAGCGGCTCAGGACTCCGGTGCCGGCGACGATCATCACCGGCGATACCGCCCCGGAGCGTCTGGCGGAAGCCCGAGCGGGCGGCCACACCCTTCTGCACAAGCCCATCGCCGCCCACGAGTTGCGCAACGCCGTGGTGGAGATGATGCCCGCGGCCGATTGACCGCGGGTCGGGTCGGGGGTCGGATCGGGGGCCGGATCAGGGCGCCAGCAGAGCCGCCTCGCCGTCCTCGCCGAACTGGAGCTTGCACAGGCGGGCGTAGGTGCCGTTCTGCGCGATCAGGGCGTCGTGGGTGCCCTGCTCCAGGATGCGCCCGCCCTCCATCACCACGATCCGGTCGGCGTTGCGCACGGTGGCCAGCCGGTGGGCGATGACCAGCGTCGTGCGCCCCTGGGTCAGCCGTTCCAGCGCGCCCTGCACCAGCCGCTCGGACTCGCTGTCCAGCGCGCTCGTCGCCTCGTCCAGCAGCAGGATCGGCGCGTCCTTCAGGAAGGCGCGGGCGAGCGCGAGGCGCTGCCGCTCGCCGCCCGACAGCTTCACGCCGCGGTCGCCGATCACCGTGTCGTAGCCCTCCGGCAGCCGGGCGACGAAGTCATGCGCGGCGGCGGCCTTCGCGGCGGCCACGATGTCGTCGAATGGGGCGTCCAGCCGCCCGAAGGCGATGTTGGCCCGCACCGTGTCGTTGAACAGCACCGTGTCCTGGCTGACCAGAGAGATCACGCCGCGCAGGCTCTTCAGCGTCACCGCCCGCACGTCCTGCCCGTCGATCAGCACCTGCCCGCCGGTGGCGTCGTAGAGGCGCGGGATCAGGTTGAACACGGTGGACTTGCCGGCGCCGCTGCGCCCGACCAGGGCCACCGTCGCCCCCGCCGGAACCTCCAGGTCGACGCCCTTCAGCGTCTCCGTCCCCTCCTCGTAGGCGAAGCGGACGCCGCGCAAGGACACGGCGGCGCGCTCCACCGCCAGCGGCTTGGCGCCGGGCTGCTCGGTGATGGTCGGCTTCTCGTCCACCAGCTCGAAGATGCGCTGGGCGGCGGCCAACCCCTCCTGAAGCACGGCGTTCAGCGTGCCGATGGCCCGCACCGGCTGCGCCGCCATCAGGAGCGCGCCGACGAAGCCGGAAAAGGCGCCGACCGACCCCTCGCCCATGGCCATGCGGTAGCCCGCGAAGGCGATCACCCCGGCCACCGCGGCGCCGCCCAGAACCTCCATCATCGGGTCGATGCGCGAGCGGGCGCGGGTCGCCTTCATGGTCAGGGCGAAATTGTCCTCGAAGGCGCGGGCGGCACGGGCGCGCTCGTACTCCTCCAGGGAGTAGGTCTTGACCATGCGGGCGCCGGCCAGGCTTTCCGTCAGCAGGGCGGTCATGTCGCCCATCTGCGCCTGGGTGTCGCGCGAGACGCGGCGCAGCCGCTTGCCGATGTTGACGATGGGAATGGCGGCGATCGGATAGATCAGGAAGACGATCAGCGACAGCACCCAGTCGAGATAGAACATCGACCCGACCAGCGCGATCACCGTCAGGATGTCGCGCACCAGCCCGGTCAGGGTCCGTGACAGGGCGTTGCGGATCAGGTCCACGTCGCTGATGAAGCGGGAGGTCAGCGTGCCGGTGGGCGCGGCGTGAAGCTGGGCGGTGTCGGACCGCAGCAGGTGGTCGAACATCGACAGCCGCACGTCGGTGATGATCCGCTGCACGATGTCGGTGGTCACCACCGTCTGGGAATACATGGACAGCGCCTTGACCGCCGTGACCACGATGATCAGGAGCGGGATGACCAGCAGCATGCCCCGGTCCTGCTCGGAGAACATCGAATAGGCCTGGTCGATCAGCAGCGGATAGGCGCCGGTCGCCGCCGCCACCACGGCCATCAGCAGGAAGGACAGCATCAGCTTGCCGCTGTAGGGGCGCACCCATTCCCGCAGCATGCGGCCGACCAGCCGCTCCGTCGCCGCGTCGAGACGCAGCCGTTCTCCGCTCTTCTTGCTCACGTGCACGTCTTCCTGTAGCGCAATCGCGATGGCTTAGCCGATGGCGCCCGTGCTTGTCCATCAAGCCTTGATTCACCGGGCCTTGTCCGCTCGGGCTTGTCCACCGGGGCGGAACCGATCAAGCTTCCTTAACCGGTCGGGTGGCACCATGGCGGCCGGCACGCGCTCCACCCTGTGCAAAGGAGGCGCCATGGCGGCGGACGGCGGAAACGGACAGGGTCTCGGAAACGGATACGGCCGGCAGCACCACCGGCCGCGCATCGGTCTGGCGCTGGGCGCCGGGGTGGCGCGGGGCTGGGCGCACATCGGCGTCCTGCGGGCGCTGAGGCGTTACGGGATCGAGGCGGACATCGTCTGCGGCAGCTCGGTGGGGGCGCTGGTCGGCGGCGTCCATCTCGCCGGCAAGCTCGACGCGCTGGAGGAGTGGACGCGCAGCCTGACCCGGATGAAGATCGTCGGCTATCTGGACCTGCGGCTTCGCCAGGGCGGCGGGCTGATCGGCGGGGACCGGCTGGTGGCCGAGATGCGCCACCATCTCGGCGACGTCCTGATCGAGGAACTGTCCAGCCCTTTTGCCGCCATCGCCACCGATCTGGTCACCGGGCACGAGGTGTGGATGCGCAACGGCCCGCTGGTGGACGCGCTGCGCGCCTCCTTCTCCCTGCCCGGCGTCTTCCCGCCGGTGCGGTTCGAGGGGCGCTGGATGGTCGACGGCGCCCTGGTCAACCCGGTGCCGGTGTCGGCCTGCCGGGCCCTGGGCGCCCAGATGGTCATCGCGGTGAATCTGGCCGCCGACATCATCGGCAAGTCGCGGCGCCCCGGCGCCGCCGTGCCGACCGCGGCGGGGTTCGACCTCCTCAAGCTGATCGACGAGGAGCAGGGGCCGGATGGCGAGACCAGGCCCCGCGCCGGCTTCCGCGTGCCCATCGGCGCGCTGAGCCGCCGCATCTTCCGGCGCGATTACGAGGGGCCGAGCCTGTTCGGCGTGATGATCTCCTCGTTGGGCATCGTCACCGACCGCATCGCGCGCTCCCGTCTGGCGGGCGAGCCGCCGGACGTGCACATCACCCCGCGGCTGGGGCACATCGGCCTGTCGGAGTTCGATCGGGCCGACGACTGCATCCGCGAGGGCGAGGCGGCGGTCGAGCGCGTCCTTCCCGACCTTCAGGACGCGCTGCGGGTTTTCGGCTACTCGCCCCCGGCCTGAACGGCGTCAGGCGGTCAGGTCGACCGCCGCGCCGCGACGGTCCTTCTCGCCGGTCAGCTGGCGCTTCAGTTCCTCGGCGATCTGCTTCTCGACCGCGGCCCGCTTTTCCGGCGGCATCTCGGCGAGGGACTCCTCGTCCAGCTTCATGCGGGCGAGCAGCTGGTCGCGGATGCGTTGGGCCGGCGTCTTCCGCGCCTCCTTGAGGAAGGCGTCGGCGGCGCTGACGCCGCTCGCCTCCTTCTCCGGTTCGGTCTTCTCGTTCTTCGCCGTGAACTTGGAGACGACGCGGGTGACCTCGCTGATATAATTGGAGATTTGCATGACGGCTTCTCGTGACCGATGGGTTGGAGATCCGACAAGCAAGTTTTGTGCAACCTTGAATATGCTGGACAATCAAACGCCTACGTGGAATTCCTGGTGACACGAAGGTGCCGGGCGGCAAAATTGACCGGCTCATGAACTGCCGGGTTCCGGCTCCAGCCCTTTCCGCAGGGACGAACATGGACCCCATCACCACGGACCGTCTGATCCTGAGGCCCTTCCGGGAGGGGGACGCGCCCGATCTGCTCGCCTATCTGCGTCACCCCCGGGCGAGTTGCTTCCTCTCGCTCAAGCTGGACGATCTCGACGCGGCGGCCGCGGAGGTGGAAGCCCGCAGCCGAAGCGACGAGCACATCGCCGTGTGCCTGCGAAGCAGCGGCCGGGTGATCGGAGACGTGTTCCAGGTGCCCGAGCCGCCGGACACCTACACCGTCGGCTGGAACTTCAACGCGGATGTCGCGGGAGCCGGATACGCCACGGAGGCCGCGCGGGCCCTCTTCGAGCATCTGTTCACGGTGCGGCAGGCCCGCCGCCTCTACGCCTATGTCGAGGAGACCAACGTCGCGTCCCAGCGCCTGTGCGAAAAGCTCGGCATGCGGAAGGAAGGGCTGTTCCTGGAGTTCATTTCCTTCACGACGGATGGCGACGGGAACCCCATCTTCGAGAACACGATGCAGTACGCCATCCTGCGGAAGGAATGGCGGGCCTGAAAAGGCGAAAGCGCGCCGCGCCCGGTCGGCGCGACGCGCTTGTCGTCATCGGCAACGGAACGTGTCCGTCGCGTCCGGTCAGCGATCCAGGGCCGTGCCCAGAGCCGCGCCGCCCAGGCCACCGATGATCGCGCCACGCTTGCCGTCCACCGCGTAGCCACCGGCGGCGCCAGCCGTGCCGCCCACGACGCCGCCGGTCGAACAGGCCGCGAGCGTCAACAGCGCAATGGCGGTCCCGATCAGGCGCAAACGAGACATGTCCAAACCCTCCTTGTGGTGCATCTCGCTTCTGTAAACAGGCGAGAAGGCCATTTGCTTCCACGACACCGCAATTCCGTCGGGAAACCACCCTTGGATAACGGCGAAAGAGGGATATCAGGCCCGTTCGGGCACCGATTCAGAACAGAACGCGGGTGCCGACGCGCAGCATCGTGCTGTCGGACGGGTCCCCGCCGTAGGTCATGGTGCCCAGATCGGCGGTGACGCTGACCTTCGGCGACATGCGGAACCGCAGGCCCGTGGACCAGGCCTCCTGCGGGGCCTCCGTGCCGACCTGCGTGTGGGCCAGCCGCCCCATGACCGTCCAGCCCCGCAGCGGCGTGCCCTGCTCCAGATAGAGGCCGGCGTTGAGCGTCCGCCGCGCCGCGCCGCCGTCGGGCAACTGCTCGCGATAGCCGGCGCCGACCGTCACGCCGGGCAGCGTCACCTGACCGCCGACCACCCAGGACCGGCGGGGCGTGCCGCGGTCCTTGGCCACGGCGGCCTTGCCCGCCCCCGCGGTGATGCGCAGGCGGGCCTTGCCCAGCCGCCCGTCGTGCCGCACCACGCCTTCCACCACATGACGGGCGAGCGGGTCGGCCGCGCCAAGCTCCGTCCGCACGGGGGTGTAGCCGAGCCCGATGTTGAAGCCGTGCAGGCCCGGCGAATAATAGGTCGCCCGCGCGTCCGGACCGCCGAAGGCGCCGTCGTTCATGAAGACCGGGTCGGAGAACCACTGGTCGCGCACCGGCGTGGTCACCACCATCCGGCGCGACGCGCTTTCCGTCTGGCCGACCTCCAGGGCGCCCCAACCGCCGAGGTCGATGGCCTTCTTGTCGAACCGGATCGGCGTGGCACCGCCGCCCGCCGCCGTGCGGTCCAGGTCGGGCAAGGCTCCCGCCGTCGCGGCGGCGGAGGACAGGACAAGCGTCAGGAGAGCGAGGGGCAGGGAGACGAGGGGCAGGGAGATGAGGGGTGGTGCCGGAATACGCCGTATACGAAACATGAAATGCCCCTCGCCCGTTGCATTAACCCGGAAGGATTGTAGCCCGCCGCAATGCTGCATTGCGGGAGACATTTCTGTATTATTTTAGGAACATTGGGAAATTTTGGCCGCTGCGTTGCACTCGTGCCCAAGAATTGCCAAAATCGGATGACCGCGAAGGCGGCATCACTCCCATTCCGGCGCGAGGACTATGGAGACGGCGAGCACCATCATCCTGATCGGGTCGTCGCTGCTGATCGTCAGCATCCTGACCAGCTATCTGGCGCTGCGGATCGGCACGCCGCTGCTGCTGATCTTCCTGGGCGTCGGTCTGTTCGCCGGGATCGATGGCGTCGGGGGCATCAGCTTCAACGACGCGGACAGCGCCTTTCTGATCGGCTCCATCGCGCTCGCCGTGATCCTCTTCGAAAGCGGGCTGGACACCAAGCTGTCGAGCTACCGCGCCGCCGCGTGGCCGGCGCTCAGCCTCGCCACCTTCGGGGTCGCCATCACCTCCGGGGTCATCGGCGTCGCCGCGCATGGTCTGCTGGGCCTGCCCTGGATCGAATCCTTCCTGGTCGGCGCGGCGGTCAGTTCCACCGACGCGGCGGCGGTCTTCTTCCTGCTGCGGGTCGGCGGCATCACCATCCGCGACCGCGTGCGCTCGACATTGGAAATCGAGTCCGGCAGCAACGACCCGACGGCCATCCTGCTGACCGCCATGCTGGTGGAAGCGGCCCTGCACGGCTGGGGAACGCCGCTGGAGCTGGCCGGCTTCCTGGTCAAGCAGATCGCCGGCGGGGCGGTGCTGGGCGTCCTGGGCGGGGCCGGGCTGGCCGCCTTCATCAACAAGGCCCGCCTCGACCCCGGCCTGAACCCGGTGGTCACCCTGGCCTTCGCCCTGTTCCTGTTCGCCGGCACGAACGAGCTGGGGGGCAGCGGCTTCCTGGCCGTCTACGCCGCCGGCCTCGTCGCGGGCAATGTGAAGCTGCGCGGGGCGCTGGGCCTGCGGCAGTTCCACTCGGGTCTGACCTGGCTCAGCCAGATCGTCATGTTCGTCATGCTGGGCCTGTTCGCCACCCCGCACGACTTCGGGGCGATCGCCCTGCCCGCCCTCGCCCTGGCCGTCCTGCTGATCCTGCTGGCGCGCCCGCTGGCGGTGTGGCTGTGCCTGCTGCCCTTCCGCTTCTCGGCCAACGAGAAGACCTTCATGGCCTGGGTCGGGCTGCGCGGCGCGGTGTCGATGCTGCTGGCGCTCGTGCCGATCCTGGGCGACCTGCCGGGCGGTCAGGTGATCTTCAACACGGCCTTCCTGGTGGTGATCGTGTCCCTGGCGGTGCAAGGCTGGACCATCGGCCCGATGGCGCGCTGGCTGAAGCTGATCGTCCCGCCGCGGCGCGGCCCGGTCGAGCGGTTCGAGCTGGAACTGCCCGGCGGCGCCGACCAGGAGATGGTCGCCTACACCGTCCACCCCAAGAGCCCCGCCGCCCGCGGCCAGCGCACGCCGCGCTTCGCCCGCCCCTCCCTGGTCATCCGCGACGGACGCGTGGTGCCGCTGCACAAGGCGCGGACGCTCCAGGCCGGGGACATGGTCTATCTGTTCACCCCGCCCAGCCAGTTGCCGCTGATCGACAAGCTGTTCGCCGAGAGCCGCCCGCTGGATCAGGACGACCGCGCCTTCTACGGCGATCTGGCGCTGAACCCCGACGCGACGGTCGAGCAGATCGCCGAGATGTACGGCCTGCCCCTGTCGCTGGCCAACGCCCAGCGGTCGTTGCGCGATCTGCTGCGCAACGAGTTCGGCGGCAATTGCGAGTTGGGCGACCGGATGCGCATGGGCGGGGTGGAGTTGATCGTCCGCGACATGCAGGAGGGGCAGATCACCTCGGTCGGCCTCGCGCTGGAGCCCTCGGCCATGGACAAGCCCCGCGTGCCGCTGTTCCAGGGGCCGGAACGGCTCTGGCAGACGGTCCGATCCTGGTGGTCGAAACGTTCCTTCCGCCGCTGGCAGCGCCGGGAAACCCGCCGCGAGCGCCTGCCCGCCCCCGTGATGGACGCGCCCGCCCTGACCGGGAAGGAACCGGAACGGCTGGAGGGATGACGCCCTTCCGGCCGCCGCCGACGAGCATTCAGGCGGACGTTCAGGCGGACGTTCAGGCCATCGCGGGCTGCTGGGCGCGGATCATCGCCGCGAAGGCGTCCGGGGCGGCCGGGCGGCCGAACAGATAGCCCTGGAGCAGGTCGCAGCCGACGGAGACCAGGAAGTCCCGCTGCTCCTCCGTCTCGACCCCTTCGGCCACGGTGACGAGGCCGAGCCCGTGCGCCATGCCGACCGCGGCGCGGACCAGCGCCCCGTTCTTCAGGTTGTCCGGAATGTCCGCCATGAAGGCTCGGTCGATCTTCAGCTTCGACACCGGAAGCTGCTGCACGTAGCTGAGCGACGAGTAGCCCGACCCGAAATCGTCGATCGCCACCTGGACGTCGATGGCCTCCAGTTCCGTCAGGGTCTGCACCGCGGCCTTCAGATCGCGCACCGCCGCCTGCTCGGTGATCTCCAGCCCCAGTCGCCCGCGCAGCTCCGGATGGCGGCCCAACAGCTCCTCGAGGCGGGCGCTGAGGTTGCCGCGCAGGAACTGCGGACCGGAAATGTTGATGAAGATCTGCTTGGGCAGGGTGCCCGCCTTCTCCCACACGGCCATCTGATCGACGACGGCGGTCAGCACCCAGTCGGTGATGGGAACGATCAGGCCGCTTTCCTCGGCGACCGGAATGAACTCGCCCGGGGAGACGGGACCCAGCGTGTGCTGGTTCCAGCGCAGCAGCGCCTCCGCCCCCACGATCCGGCCGGAACGGGCCTCCACGATGGGTTGGTAGGCCATGTGCAGCTCGTTCCGCTCGATGGCGTGGGCGAGATGCATGGTCAGGAACATGCGCCGGGTCGCCGCCGCGGCCATTTCCGGGGTGTAGAAGCAAACGGCGTTGCCGCCGTTGTGCTGGGCGGCCTGAAGCGCCAGCTTGGCCTTGGCGTTCAGCTCCTCCAGCGTGCGGATGTCGGCGTCCTGCACCGCGGCGCCGATGGACAGCCGCAGCCGCACCCAATGGCGGTCGGCGTAGATGGAGGCGGTCAGCCGGTCATGCAGCAGATCGGCCAGCGTCTCCGCCTGCTCGGCGCTCTCGACGCGGGACAGGGCGGCGAACTCGTCGGCGGCGATGCGGCAGACGTAGGTCTGCTGCGGCAGCACCTCCGTCACCCGGCTGACCATCGCCTTCAACGCGGCGTCGCCGACATGGAAGCCGAACGCCTCGTTGATGTCGCTGAACTGGTCGACGTCGAGCGCGTAGAGCGCGAAGAGGCCCCCTTCCTGGCCGGGGAAGGGCGCGGCCAGCACGGCCTCGCACTCCTCCAGGAAGGCGGTGCGGGTCAGCACGCCGGTCAGCGGGTCGTGCCGGGCGAGATAGGTCGCCCGCTGCTCCGCCGCCAGCCGCTCGGAGATGTCGCGGATGATGCCGACGAAGACGACGTCGCGCGCCAGGCGGGCCTGTCCGACGCTGAGATGGATCGGGAACACCGCGCCGTCCTTGCGCCGGCCCAGCGCGTCGCGCCCGATGCCGATGATCTTGGCGCGCTCCGTCTCCAGATAGCTGCCGATGTACTTGTCGTGGTCGCGGGAGAAGGGCGGCGGCATCAGGACGGAGACGTTCCGCCCGATCAACTCCTCCTCGTCGTAGCCGAACAGGTCGCGGCAGGAGCGGTTGACCGTGCGGATGATGCCGTGGCGGTCCGCCACCACCACGCCATCCACCGCCGCGTCGAGCAGCGTCGTCACGAAGGGGTCGCGGCGCAGGACGAAATCGGCGATGCGGGCCGGGTCGGTCACGTCCTGGAACAGGCCGAGGAAGCCGTGGGCCCCATCGCCGGTGCGATGGGGCAGGACGCAGCCGGTCAGCACGCCGCGCCCGCCGTCCGACCGCTCGACCTCGCAATCGACCGGGGCGGCCTCCCCGGTCTGGCCGGAGCGCTCCAGCGCCTGCGCCACGGCGCGCGCCAGGGGATGGTCGAATTCGGCCAGCGGCCGCCCCACCAAGGCTTCGGGCGACGTCCGCAAAACGGCGGCGAATACAGGGTTCGCGAACAGGCAGCGCCGCCCGGCGTCGGCATAGACCAACGCGAAGGACGCCTGGTGCATGAGGCTTTCGGCCAGCGATGCCAGAAACGCCGATGTGGTCGGCATTGCCGGTGCGGACGGGCCGTCAGGACCCTGATGCTCTGCCGGAGACACGTTGGACAAAACCGTACCCGCTCACCAAGGCGCCCCCGGGGCTGGAAACCAAACCCGCCCCCCAGGGGTGCACAGAAACTGAGTTGTCATTATGACGGCTTGCGGACCGTTTTCCAACAAATTGCGGCGAAATCACAACATCTGCTGCATCCGCAACTCCCCGCACCACAACCGCAGGCAGGAGAACGCCGTCCCGTCTCACGCGGTGGAACGGCGCCGACGGCGCGAACCAACCCGCCAGAATCTAGGCCTTTCGGTATACATCAGGACGGAGAGGGAGGCAACAAGCCCCCCTTTACGCCGCTGCGGCGAGTTCCCGCACCCTCTGGGACAGCTTTTGAAAAGCCCGCTCCTCGATCTGGCGGATGCGCTCGCGGCTGACGCCGTAAACGGCGGCCAGATCCTCCAGCGTCTTGGGCGACGGGCTGAGACGGCGGGCGGTCAGGATGTCGCGCTCGCGGTCCTTCAGCACCGCCATCGCGTCGCGCAGCATGGCGCTGCGGTGCATCGCCTCGTCGCGCTCCAGCAGGCTGTCCTCGGCGTTCGGACGCTCGTCGGGCAGGAAGTCCTGCATCTCCGCGGTCCCCTCCCCGGCGGAGAGCGGCGCGTTGAGCGAGGCGACCGGCTGGACGAAGCGGCGGTTCACCGCCACGACGTCGCTTTCCGGCACGTCGAGTTCCTGGGCGATGCGGGACACGCTTTCCGGCTTCAGGTCGCCGTTGCCGAACTCGCCCAGCTTGCGCTTCAGGCGGGACAGGCCGAAGAAGAGCTTCTTCTGGGCGCCGGTGGTGCCCAGCTTCACGAGGCTCCAGGAGCGCAGGATGTATTCCTGGATCGACGCCTTGATCCACCACATCGCGTAGGTGGACAGGCGGAAGCCGCGGTCCGGCTCGAACTTGCGGACGGCGGTCATCAGGCCGATGTTGCCCTCGCCGACCAGATCGGTCATCGGCAGGCCGTAGCCGCGGAAGCCGGTGGCGATCTTGACGACCAGACGCAGATGGCTGGTCACCAGCTTGCGGGCCGCCTCCATGTCGCCATGCTGGCGCCACGCGGTCGCCAACACATACTCCTCCTCCGCGCCCAGAACGGGGAAGCGGTGGACCTGCTCGATGTAGCGGGACAGCGACTCGCCGGGAAAAGGCGTGGTCAGTGTCAATGCGGTGCTCATGTCACATCCTCTTTGAAGCGATATGACCCAATCCGCCGGTCCCCGTGATGGGCGACCGGCGCCCTCTCCATGAAGGCACCTCATAGTTTACGCGTACGGAACGCCAAGTCAACGCCGTGCGGGTACGAGTGTCGGGCGCCTTGACGTGGCTGCATGGCCGCCCCCGCTCATAAACGGGGCGTAAACCAGCCCGGCCTTATTCAGGTCGGCAATACCCCGAACCCTAACACCGAATTATGAAAGGGCGGACTCCGATGGCCGACATCCTTGTCGTCGATGACGACCCGGTATCCCTCAGCATCGTCACCAAGATCCTGGAGAAGGAAGGCAACAGCGTGACCGGCTGCACCGACGCGCGGGCGGCCGTCGAATCATTGACCTTCCATGAGTTCGATCTGCTGGTCACCGACCTCATCATGCCCGATCATGACGGGTTCGAGGTCATCCAGGCGGCCAAGAGCCTTCGACCGGACCTGCGGATCATCGTCCTGTCCGGAATCGACGAGCGGGTTCCGCCGGAACTGACCATGCAGGCCTTGACCAAGCTGGGCGTCGCCCGGATGGTCCGCAAGCCGATCAAGCCCGCGGTCCTGGCCTCCGAAGTCCTCGCGGTGCTGATCGGCGGCTGAAGGGCTTTGGGTGGAGGGCTCCGGCCGGGCGGCGTATGGCTTCCTTGCGGTTGCGTCGGAACGGGGGTTGCCTCACCCTGCCCCCGCAAATCCACCCACATCCCCGGGAAGCCCGCATGATCCGCGCCGCGCTCACCACCGTCCTGTCCGCAAGCCTGTTCCTGGGCGCGCTGGCCATTGCCGGCCCCGCGGCGGCGGAGGCGCCGGCCTTCGGGCTGCCGGTCGACTGCCGGGTCGGGGAGACCTGCTTCATCCAGAACTACGTCGACGAGGACTCCGGCCCCGGCTGGCGCGACCATGCCTGCGGGCGGCTGAGCTACGACGGCCATGACGGCACGGACTTCCGCCTGCCCGACTACACGGCGATGGATAAGGGTGTCGCCGTGCTGGCCGCCGCCGCGGGCACCGTCCTGCGGGTGCGCGACGGCATGGACGACGTGAACGTCAACGTCATCGGACGCGACACGGTGATGAAGGTCGGGGGCGGCAACGCCGTCATCATCGAGCATGGCGACGGTTGGCAGACCGCCTATCTGCACATGAAGCGCGGCAGCGTCGCGGTCACCCCCGGCCAGCGGGTGGAGGCCGGGCAACGGCTGGGCGAGGTCGGGCTGTCGGGATTGACCGAGTTCCCCCATCTGCATTTCGGCGTGCGCCACAACGGCGCGGTCGTCGACCCCTTCGTCGGCCAGCAGCCCTTCACCGCCTGCGGCCAAGCCATGAAGCCGCTGTGGACCGCCGCCACGGCCAAGGCGCTGGCCTACCGCCCGACCGCCGGCCTCGGCGCCGGCTTCGCCACCAGCCGCGTCCCGGAAGCCGAACCGGCCCGCCACGGCGAGTTCGCCGGGGAGACGCTGACCCAGGACTCCCCCATGCTGGTGCTGTGGTCCGACATCATGGGCGTCCGCGACGGCGACACCCAGCGGATCCGCATCCTCGACGGCGATGGACGCCCCCTGTTCGACAACAGCAAGGGCATCACCGGGGACAAGGCCGTCTGGTTCGCCTATCAGGGGCTGAAGCGCCCGGCGTCCGGATGGCCCAAGGGACCCTACAAGGGCATCGTGACGCTGGCCCGCGACGGCAAGACGGTGGTCACGCTGGAGCGCCGGCTGGACGTCCGCTGACGCCCGACCTTTTCGTCACTGGGCCGACCCCGACGTCATGCGGTCGGGAACGCCCTGGGTCAGCAGCGTGGTCAGCCAGCGGAAGTTCGGCGCGCTTTCGGCCTGGAGCGCGCTCTGCACCACCTGCATGGCCTCTTCGGCGTTGGGCGCCTTCATATCGGGCGTGTGGCCTTCGGCGGTCTGGCCGCCCGATGCCTCGTCCGCACCGCTCTGCGCGAAGACACTGACGGCGCCGACGCCCAGCCGATGGGCGATCGCGGAACTTCCCGTCACCGGACCGGTTGCGGAGGACGCCATCAGGCCCGCCGCGCCGTCCTCACCCCCGACGCCGTTCAACTGCTCCAGCATCGCGGCGAACTGGCCGGCGAGTTCCCCCGCCTGCCGGGGCGCACCCGTGCCTTTGCGCTCCAGAAGCTCTTCAGCCCGGATGCGCATCAACTGGGAAGCGTCGGCGTTGGCCGGTATCGACATGGCGCGTGGACCCTGCGGCGTTCGGCTGCCGGATCAGGGCAAGCAAGGGACGGGCCATCGTCGGAAGGGCGGAGAAGCGGGTGGTGCGGCGGCCTCGCCGCCCGCGCACCCGGCAAAAATTTCCGCCCAACCGGCAAGAATGACCGGCCAACCGGCAAAAACCGCCCCTGCGGTGCCCTTGCCGGTCCTCAGTCCCGGAAGTTCACATACTGCAGGGGCTGCTCGATCTTCAGCCCGCGCACCAGGGCGATGGCGTCCTGGAGGTCGTCGCGCTTCTTGCCGGTGACGCGCAGCTCGTCGCCCTGGATGGAGACCTGGACCTTCATCTTGGCGTCCTTGATCGCCTTGACGATGGTCTTGCCGAGGTCCTGGGCGATGCCCTGCTTGACGGTGACGGTCTGGCGCAGCGCGTCGCCCGCCGCCCGCTCCGGCGGCTTGGAATAGTCGAGCGCCCCAGCGTCCAGCTTCCGCCGGGTCACATAGACCCGCAGCAGCTCCTGCATCTGCTCCAGCTTGGGGGCGTCGTCGGCCAGCAGGGTGATGTCGTTCTCGGTGCGCTCCACGGTGCAGCGCGAGCCCTTGAAGTCGAACCGGGTCTCGATCTCGCGGCGCATGCCGTTCAGCGCGTTGTCGATTTCGTGGATGTCGGTCTTGGACACGATGTCGAAGGACGGCATGGGACTCTCTTTGCTCGGGCGGACGGAATCGCGGAACCGTAGACGAGGCCGCACCCCGCCTTCAAGGGGCCTGCACGAAGGCCGTGACGGAATGCGGCCATCAGGCGCCAATGGCCCACCGGGAGTCTCAGGTCGGCTGACCGGGGTGCTGGAACTCGATTCCCGGATTGCCGCCCGGCCCGCCGTTGCCGGGCGCGTTCTCATAGGGCTTGTCCGGCATCTTCGGCTGCGGCTGCGCGTAAAAGCGCGGTTCCCGGTCGTCCCAGGACCGCTCGAAGGGCAGCCGCATCATCGGGTTTGTGCCGTTGCGCTGGGCCTCCCGCTGGGCCTCCTGCAACTGCTCCGCCATGCGGCGATCCCAGGGCAGGCGGTAGAGGTTGGGCGCCTGCTCCCAGAGGAGGGTGAGATAGATCGCTTCGTTCTCCACCAGCGTGGCGCTCAGCACCTTCGCCTCGCGGACATTGGCCCCCATCCATTCCAGCGTGACCGGCTTGGCCCGGCCCAGCAGCGCCGCCGGCGCGGCGTAGGCCGCCGGCAGCAGCAGGGCGAACAGCAGCAGGATCACCACACGCGCCATCCGGCTGCGCGTCCAGCGCAGGGCCGACAGGACGAGCAGCAAGGTGACGACGGCGACGAAGCCGAAGATGACGGTCAGGCTTTCCATGGCGCACTCTCGATCCGACGGGTCAATTCTTCGCCGAGCGCAGCGGCTTGAACACGGCGTTCAGGGACCCCGGCACCAGCTCGCCCCGTTCGGTCAGGTTGAAGCGGAAGGCGGTGATCTCCTGCCCTTCGTGGTCCAGCCGGACGCGCGTGGCGGCGATGGTGGCGGCCCCCGATTCATGCTCCGCCTTCACGCGGGCGACCACCCGGACCCAGATGGGAAACACATTCTCCAGATTGCGGAACATATGCACGTTTACCGTGTATTCCCCCGGAGGAATGCCCCGCGAATAGGAGGTTTCGAAATTGATCTCCGTGGGATCGGCGTAGGCGCCCAGATCATCGCGCAGCAGGTTGAAGATCAGCCCCGACTTGTTCGAGTAGCCGACCGGCACGTCCCCCGGCGCCTGCACCCACAGATCGACGTCGCTGCGCAGCTTGTCGTCCCAGCGCGCCTCGATGATGACGTTTCCCGGCGGCTCCATGCCCGCCGCCGCGGAGGAGGATTCGTTCTGCTGGTTGGCCTCGGTCTTCTTGGCCTCGTTGATGAAGGGGACCGCCAGAACCGCGCAGGCGACGAAGCCGCACAGCAACAGCGTCAGCAGGTCCCGCGCGACGAGCACGCCGGTTTGGTCCTCACCCAGGAAATCATTCATGGTGTGGCCTCACCGCGCAGGGCGCCGTAGGGGGCCGCTTGCGTCGCGGCGAAGTCCGGCGTCCCCGTCCGCGGAGCAAGGCGGGAGCGTGCGTGGGCCTCGTCCATGATCAGCGCGCACAGGGACGCCGTCGCCCCGCGCAGAAGCTGCAGGTTGCAGGTGGTCCACAGGCACAGGGCGCCGCCGAGCATCGTGGCGTAGATCGCCACGCCCAGCCCGCTCGCCAGCGTGGTCACCATGGCGCCGGCCGACGCGGCGTTGCCCACCATGTCCGGCGTGATGTTCGCGGCGAACAGGCTGAAGCCCCAGGCCGTGCCGATCAGGCCGAGCATGCCCAGCGCGTTGGCGATGTGCTGGAGATGCGAGATCCGCGAGAACAGGCGGATTTCCAGGGCGCGCTCGCTCTCCACCTTCATCAGCCGCCCGCCGCCGACCTTGGCCCGGTCCAGCTCACCGCCGATCTTCCACACCCGATAGGCCGACATCACGAGGCCGACCAGGAAGACGATCCCGATGATCGCGGTCGCCACGGCGATGTGCCCGGTCAGAACCCGGTCCAGCCACCCCTGAGCGTACAGAACGAAAACGAATGCCGAAATGGTCAGGTTGAAGGCAACGAATTTCGCCTTGAGCAGCCACTGTTCTTCCATGGTTTTGACCCTGTGACGGTTGCGTGTGTCTCCGGATCGTCATGTTCAGGCGGCGATGGCGCACGACGGCGGCGCCGCGGAAAGCCGGGCGGCGATGGAGGGATCAGGAGAGCGGGGAACGGATTCGCGGCGGCACGCGCTGACGGCGCCGGCGCGGTTGGCCCGGGCGCTGGTGGCGGGACGGCTCCGTGTCGGCCATCGGTTCATCGGCGCACCTTCGCCGGAATTGCGCGATGACGGAGCCATTCAGGAGTCATCCGTCACCTCATGAACCCCGGCCCAGGCCAAGAGTTCCCGACGCCCGGCGACGGACCTGCCGGGTTGAGGCGCGACGCGGACGGGGAAACCCCCATTGTCCGACAGAAGAAGGGAGCGGTCCGGGACGTCCTGCCCCGGCCATCGCCCTTCGGGAAATGGCCCTTTACGCCACGCCCTTTTCCTTCAGGAAGGGGCCGTACTTCTTGTCGGTACCCTGGATGTGCTTGATCAACCAGTTCTTCAGGAAGTTCATCACCTCCATGCTCAGCGTGGCGGTGGCGCCGGCGTGGTACTTGCGCTGCACCTCCAGCACCTGATTGGCCAGCGCGTCGTGTTCCGCCTTGTGGGCGTCGCGGTCCGGATAGCCGAGGCGGGCGAAATGCTCCTCCTCATGGGTGAAGTGCGACTTGGTGTAGGCGACGAGGCTGTCGAGAATGCCGCCCAGCGCCTCCTTGCTGCGCCCCGCCTGGACGGCGTCGAACAGCTCGTTGACCAGGGCGACCAGTTGCTTGTGCTCCTCGTCGAACTGCGCGATCCCGACGCTCAGCTTGTCGTTCCACACCATCAGCGGCATTTCGTTCCGTCCCCTCGCGCTGGGCCTCGCATGGCCGGCCGGGAAAACCCCAGCCCGCGAAAGGGTAACGTCTTCCGCAGGGCGCATCAACGGTCGGCGAGCCGACGCCGGGAACCAACCCCACAGGCGGCTGTTGGACAGACGTTTCCAGCAAAAAGGAACATTTCATGAACGCGAAGCGCGACGACAAACGTGAGAACCACCCCCAGCCCCATCGCGGAGACGCGCCGAATCCGACAGGCAATCCAAAAACCGCGGACGCCGGGGGGGCCGACCATTCCAACCGCGAGAAGGACCCGGACGATTGGACCACGGGCGACGAGCCGATGACCGGTGCGCAGGCCTCCTACCTGAAGACGCTCAGCGAGGAGGCGGGCGAAGGCTTCGATGGTGACCTGACGAAGGCCGAAGCCTCCAAACGCATCGACGCCCTTCAGGACAAGACCGGCCGCGGCGCCTGACGAAACCGCCGGACGCCGCGGCCGCTTGCCCTCAGGCCATCTCCTCGGCGAAGTGGCAGGCGACCAGCCGCTCGTCCACCGGGCGCAGCGCCGGCACCTCGGCCGCGCAGCGCTCCGTGGCGTGGGGGCAGCGCTTGTGGAAGGGACAGCCCGGCGGCGGGTTCAGCGGCGAGGGCAGTTCGCCCTTCGGAATCACCCGCTCCGCCCGCAGCGCCGGGTTCACCCGCGGCGTGGCGGCCATCAGGATGCGGGTGTAGGGGTGGCGCGGGCGGGAGTAGACCACGTCCTTCGGCCCGTGCTCCACCGGTCGGCCCAGATACATCACCATGACCGCGTCGGCGATATGCCGCACCACGCTGAGGTCGTGGGAGATGAACAGGTAGGCGAGGTTCAGCTCCTCCTGCAGGTCCATCATCAGGTTCAGCACCTGCGCCTGGATCGACACGTCGAGCGCCGACACCGGCTCGTCCGCCACGACCACCCGCGGGTTCAGCATCAGCGCGCGCGCGATGGCGATGCGCTGGCGCTGGCCGCCGGAGAACATGTGCGGGTAGCGGTCCACCTGATCGGGGCGCAGACCGACCTTCGCCATCATGGCGACGGCCCGCTCCCGCCGTTCCTGCTTGCCCATCGGGGTGTTGATGACCAGCGGCTCCGACAGGATCGAGCCCACCGTCTTGCGCGGGTTCAGCGACCCGTAGGGATTCTGGAACACCATCTGGACGGTGCGCCGCAGTTCCTTCATCTCCGAGGCGGTGCGCCCGACCACGTCGCGCCCGTCGTAGAGAAGCTGGCCCGAGGACGGCGGCTCGATCATCGTGACGGAGCGCGCCAGAGTCGACTTGCCGCAGCCGGACTCGCCGACCACCGCCAGCGTCTTCCCGGCTTCGAGCTGGAAGGACACGCCGTCGAGCGCCTTGACGGTCGCCGCCGGCTTGAAGGCGCCGCGCTTGACCGCGTAGTGCTTGCGCAGGTGGATGGCCTCAAGCACCACCGGTCCGGTGGCCGGCATGACGTCGGTGAGAATGTCGGACATCACAGGACCTCCCCGGCGCCGACCGGAGCATCGGCGAGCGGATAGAAGCAGCGCGCCTTGCCGGCGTCCACGTCGAACAGGGCCGGCCGCTCGATGCGGCAGCGGTCGGTGGCGAAGCGGCAGCGCGGGTTGAACAGGCAGCCCTGCGGCCGGTCGCCGATGCCCGGCACCACGCCGGGGATCGTCGGCAGCCGGCGCTTGCCCAGCGCCCGCTCCGGCAGCGCGTCGAGCAGCGCGCCGGTGTAGGGGTGGCGCGGCGCCTTGAACAGGGCGTCCACCGGGCGCGTCTCGGCGACCTGCCCGGCGTACATGACGACCACCCGCTGCGCCGTCTCCGCCACCACGCCCATGTCGTGGGTGATCAGGATCAGGGCCATGCCCCGCTCCTTCTGGAGGCGGACCAGCAGGTCGAGGATCTGCTTCTGGATGGTCACGTCCAGCGCCGTCGTCGGCTCGTCGGCGACCAGCAGGCGCGGGTTGCAGGCGATGGCGATGGCGATCATCACGCGCTGGTTCATGCCGCCGGAGAGCTGGTGCGGGAAGGCCGACAGGCGGCTTTCCGGGGCCGGGATGCCGACCTGCTCCAGCAGTTCGATGGCGCGGTTGCGCAGCGCCTTGCCGGACAGCCCCTCATGCACCTTCAGCGTCTCCATGATCTGGAAACCGACGGTGAAGCAGGGGTTCAGGCTGGTCATCGGCTCCTGGAAGACCATGGCCACGTCCTTGCCGGTGATCTTCCGGCGCTGCGACGGGCTCATCGCCAGCAGGTCCTTGCCGCCGAACCGCATGCGGTCGGCGACCACCGTGCCGTTGGAGCCGAGCAGGCCCATCACGGCGAGCGAGGTCACGGACTTGCCGGACCCGGACTCGCCGACGATGCCCACCACCTCGCCCTCGTCCACGGTGAGGTCGATCCCGTCCACGGCGCGGAAGGTGCCGGCGCGCGTGGTGAACTCGACGGACAGGTTCTTGATATCGAGAAGAGGCATGGCAGCCCAGGAATAGAAGGGTTCAGCGTTTCAGCTTGGGGTCGAGCGCGTCGCGCAGCCCGTCGCCCAGCAGGTTGAAGGCCAGCACCGTCACCAGGATGGCCACGCCGGGCCAGGTGACGACCCAAGGGGCGCGCTGGAGGAACTGGAGGGAGGAGGCCAGCATGGTGCCCCACTCCGGCGTCGGCGGCTGCGCGCCCAGGCCGAGGAAGCCCAGCGCCGCGGCGTCCAGGATCGCCGTGGAGAAGCCGAGCGTCGCCTGGACGATCAGCGGCGCCACGCAGTTCGGCAGGATCACCACCAGCATCAGCCGCAGCGGCCCGGCCCCCGCAACGCGGGAGGCGATCACGTAATCCTTGTTCGTCTCCGCCATCACGGCGGCGCGGGTCAGGCGGGCGTAGTGCGGGATGACCACGATGGACACCGCCAGCATGGCGTTGACCAGGCCCGGCCCGAGGATCGCCGCCACCACCACGGCCAGCAGAAGGCTGGGCAGCGACAGCAGGATGTCCATGAGGCGCATGACCAGCGCGTCGGTGACGCCGCCGAAGAAGCCGGCGATCATGCCCAGCGCCAGCCCGACCGCCAGCGACAGCGTGACGACGATCAGGCCGATCATCATCGACAGCCGCGCCCCGAAGATCAGGCGGGACAGCATGTCGCGCCCGATGTCGTCGGTGCCCAGGAGGAAGGCCCAGCGCCCGCCCTCCTGCCAGACCGGCGGCACCAGGATGGCGTCGCGGTACTGGATGTTGGGATCGTGCGGCGCCACCAGCTCGGCGAACAGCGCCACCACGGCGATCAGCAGGATCACGGCGAGGCCGGCCATGGCCCCCTTGTTCTGCCGGAAATGGTACCAGAACTCGACCAGCGGGTGCGGCGGCTGGGAAACCGGCGGAGAAGCGGCCGGAAGGGTCTCCGGAACGCCCGTCGTCGTAGGAGTCGTCATGGCTCACCTCACCGCGAATGGCGGATGCGGGGGTTCAGGACGCCGTACAGAACGTCCACCAGCAGGTTCACGGTCATCACCGTCGTCGCGATCAGCAGCACCCCACCCTGGAGCGCCGGATAGTCGCGGCGGTTGATGCTCTCGATCAGCCACTTGCCCACGCCGGGCCAGGAGAAGATGGTTTCGGTCAGGATCGCGCCGCCCAGCAGCGTGCCCACCTGGAGGCCGATCACGGTGACCACGGGGATCAGCGCGTTGCGCAGGGCGTGCAGGCCGATCACCCGCTTGCCCGCCAGCCCCTTGGCCTTCGCGGTGCGGATGTAGTCCTCGCCCAGCACCTCCAGCATGGCGGAGCGCGTCATGCGCGCCACGACGGCCAGCGGAACGGTGCCGAGAACGATCATCGGCAGGATGAGATGGTGCAGCGCCGACCAGAAGGCCCCGTACTCGCCGTCCATCAGCGTGTCGATCAGCATGAAGCCGGTCACCGGCTCCACGTAATAGAGCAGGTCGAGCCGCCCGGACACCGGGGTCCAGCCCAGCCCCACCGAGAAGAACAGGATCAGCAGCAGGCCCCACCAGAAGATCGGCATGGAATAGCCGGTCAGGCTGATGCCCATCACGCCATGGTCGAAGATCGAGCCGCGCCGGACCGCCGCGATGATTCCCGCGGGCAGGCCGACCACCGTGGCGAACAGCATGGCCAGCGCCGCCAGTTCCAGCGTCGCCGGGAACAGCGTCACGAATTCGCTGAACACCGAATTGCGCGTCACCAGCGACACGCCGAGGTCGCCCTGGAGGACGCCGCCGATGTAGTCGAGGAACTGGTGCCACAGGGGCCGGTCCAGCCCCAGCTCGTGCCGCAGTTCGAGAAGCCGTTCGGGGGGGATCCCGCGCTCGCCCACGCGCACCTCGATGGGGTCGCCGGGGACAAGGCGGATCAGAAGGAAGGTCAGGAAGGTGACGCCGAGAAAGGTCGGAATCACCAGGCTCACCCGCGTCAGGATGAAGCGTAGCATCGGATCGTCACCGGGGGCTCGAAACGAAAGCAAGGGGGCCGCGGCCCCCTTTTTACCTCTGCGTCCGCAAAGGGAAGCCGGGGGTTTAATGCCCCGGCGACCGCTTTGTAAAGCCGTTTGCTACACTGAGTTTATTGTTTCAAATCGACGCCGTAGAAGCGATGGATGCCGAACGGGTCCATCTTGTAATCGACCACATTCTTGCTCACCGCCATGTGCACGACCGAGTGGGCGACGGTCAGCCACGGGGCCTCTTCCTTGAAGATGACCTGCGCCTGCTCGTACAGCTTGGTGCGGGCGGCGATGTCGGTGGTGCGCTTGGCCTGCACGACGAGGTCGTCGAACTCCTTGTAGCACCACTTGGCGATGTTCGACCCGCCCGCGCGCGCGGCCTCGCAGCCGAGCAGGACGTGCAGGAAATTGTCGGGGTCGCCGTTGTCGCCCGTCCAGCCCAGCATGCCCATCTGGTGCTCGCCGGCCTGGAGGCGCTTGCGGTACTCACCCCACTCGTACTGCACGACCTTCGCCTTGATGCCGACCTTGGCGAGGTCCGCCTGCATCATCTCGGCCATGCGCTTGGCGTTGGGGTTGTAGGGGCGCTGCACCGGCATGGCCCACAGGTCGGTCTCGAAACCGTCCGGGAAGCCGGCCTCGGCCAGCAGCTTCTTCGCGCGCTCCGGATCGTACGGGTAGTCCTCGATCTCCTTGTTGTACGACCACATGGTCGGCGGGATCGGGTTCTTCGCCGGGACGCCGGCGCCCTGGTACACCGCATCGACCACGGCCTTCTTGTCGATGGCCATGTTCAGCGCGCGGCGGACGCGCACGTCGTCGAAGGGCTTCTTGGTGACGTTGAAGGCCAGATAGCCGACGTTCAGGCCTTCCTGCTCCATCAGATTGATGGCGGTGTCCTTCTTCATCGCCTCCAGATCGGCCGGGTTGGGGTACGGCACGATGTGGCACTCGCCGGCCTTCAGCTTGGCGTAGCGGACGGCGGCGTCGGGCGTGATGGCGAAGACGAGGTTGTCGAGCGGCGCCTTGCCGCCCCAGTACGGCTCGAACGCCTTGTAGCGGATGACCGCGTCCTTCTGGTAGGCGACGAACTGGAACGGGCCGGTGCCGATCGGGGCCTGATCGATCTTGTCGATCTGGTTCTTCTTCTGCAGGGCGTCGGCGTATTCGGCGGACTGGATGGCCGCGAAGGGCATCGCAAGGTTGGCGATGAAGGGCGCCTCGACCTTGTTCAGCGTGAACTTGACCGTGTAGTCGTCGACCTTCTCGATCGACTTCAGCAGGTCGGGCATCGCCATGTCGTTGAAGTAGTCATAGGCGCCGCCGGACACCTTGTGGAAGGGGTGGTCCTTCTTCCACTGACGATTGAACGACCACAGCACATCGTCCGCGTTGGCGTCGCGGGTCGGCTTGAAATCGTTGTTGCTGTGCCACTTCGCGCCCTTGCGCAGGTGGAACGTGTAGGTCAGCCCGTCCTCCGACACCTCCCACTTCTCGGCGAGGCCGGGGACAACCTTGGTGCCGCCGCGCTCGAACTGCACGAGGTTGTTGTACACGGGCAGCGAGACGTCGAAGCTCGTTCCGGTCGTGTTGACCATCGGGTTGAAGTTTTCGGGGCTGCCCTCGGAGCAATAGACGAGGGTCTTGGCGGCCTGGGCCGGCGCAGCAAGCGCCAAGGTGGCGGCAACGCCGAGCCCGGCACCCAGCAGGATGCGCTTCATTCCTAACAACCTCCCGTGTTCGGTCGAATGGCCGCCCATTCTCTTCGGCGGCCGGTGATGCGGGTTCATTTGGCGCGTGGCCGAATCGTCTGTCAACACGCAACCAAGCCGCATCACGCAAGCTCCACGGCAGGCGTCAGGCCAAGCGGAACTTCAGGCGCGGCCCGATCTCCGTGAAGCCCTCGCGCTTGTAGAACCGCAGGGAATCCGGCCATTCCGCGGCGGACGGCGCGCCCACCTCGACCCGCGACCAGCGATGGCGACGGGCATGGTCCAGAACGGCCCGGATCAGCACCCGCCCCACCCCGGCGGAGCGCGACTCCGGTTTCACGTACAATTCCCGGATCGTCCCGAAGCGGCCCAGGGTGGAGATGCAGGCCCCCTCCGACAGGGTCGCGATGCCGAGCGGACGGCCCGCCGCATCCTCCGCCAGGAAGACCGTGTAGGACTCGCTGCCGCTCAGCAGGGATTCGGCGGCGGCCAGCATGACCGCCCGCGGCGTGTCGCTCTGCCCGGCGGTGAGTTCGGAGAGCAGCGCCGCCACGAAGCCGGTGACCGCGCCCGCATCGGACAGACCGGCCTTTCGTACACGAACATCCCCCATCGCCGCCACTCCCCTGACCTTTTCTTGTGGTCAGCAAGCCTCCGCTTCGATGGTCAGGCTGTCCAGGAGAAAGCTGCCGTCCTCCAGGATGTCGAAGTGGCGGCGCACCTCGTCGGAGGCGAGATCCTGCAGGGCGCGGATGGCCTGGGCGCGCAGGTCCGGGGTGGAGGTGCGGGCGGTCCAGACGGCGAATTCCATGCGCAGGCGGCGCGGCGTCAGGCCGGTCACCGCGAATCCGGCACGCGACAGGGCGGCCATCCATTCCGCGGCGCTGTAGTTGCGGACGTGCGAGGTGTCGCGCAGCAGTTCGACGGCCTGGAGATGGGTGTCCAGCAGCGGATGCCCCGGCGACACGATGTCCACGAAGACCGCCCGGCCGCCGGGGGCCAGCACGCGCCGCGCCTCGCGCAGGCCCGCCTCGGCGTTCAGCCAGTGATGGGCGCTGAAGCGGCTCAGCACAACGTCGAAATGCCCGTCCGGGAAGGGCAGACGCTCGGCCGGGGCCTGGGTCGTGGCGATGTTGGTCAGCCCGCGCTCCGACGCGTTGCGGGCCACCACCTCCAGCATTTGGGCGGTGACGTCCACCGCCACCACCTCGGCGGCGTGGGGCGCGGCGCGGTAGGCGACGTGGCCGCCGCCGCAGCCGAGATCCAGCACGCGGGCGGCGTTCCTGCCGCGCAGCGCGTCCTCGATCTGGTCCAGGTCGGCGCCGGAGGCGTGGACGGCACTGGTCACATAGGCGTCGGCGCGCTGGCCGTACTGCGCGGCGACGACGCCGTGGTGGCTGTTGGCCATGGTGGCAATTCCCGTTCGTGTTTGTTGGGGCGGACTCGTCTCGATGCCCCAGCATCGGACTTCCGGCAAACTGGTACAAGGCAAGCGGTTATCCTGGTATAAGCGCTGCCACCATGAGTTCCGACGACGATGCGCGGCACCGGCTGGGTGCCTTCCTGCGCGCCCACCGCGAGCGGCTGACCCCGGCCGAGGCCGGCATCCCGCAGACCGGCTCCGCCCGCCGCCGCACGCCCGGCCTACGGCGGGAGGAGGCCGCGCAGCTCTGTGGTCTCAGCCCGACCTGGTACACTTGGCTGGAACAGGGGCGCGAGGTCTCCGTCTCCCCGCAGGCACTGGGACGCATCGCCGGGGCGCTGCGGCTGACCGCGGCGGAGCGCGCCTATCTGTTCGAACTGTCGCGCAAGCGCGATCCCGACGCCGACGCGACGGACGGCCCGCACCAGCCCCCGGCCCCGCTGCTGGCGGCGCTGGAAGCGGTGGCGGCGCCGGCCTATCTGCTCGACCGCGTCTGGACCGCCGTCGGCTGGAACGCTCCCGCGGCCGGTCTCTTCTCCGGTTGGCTGGGCGGATCGGAGCGGAACCTGCTGCGCTACGTCTTCCTCGACCCCACCGCGCGGAGCTTCATCGCCGACTGGGAGGACCGCGCCCGCCGGCTGCTCGCCGAGTTCCGCGCCGACACCGCCCGCCGCGCCGGGGACGCGGAGGTGACCGCCCTGGTCGACGGCCTGCGCGCGGCCTCGCCCCGCTTCGCCCGGCTGTGGGAGGACCATGGCGTGCTGGAGCGGGAGGGCGGCACCCGCGGCTTCACCCATCCCCAGGACGGGACGCTGGTCTACGAACAAGTGACGTTGTGCCCCGCCGGACGATCCGACTACAAGCTGGTGATGCTGCTGGGGCCGCAGGCTCCGTAAGACGCCCACCGACACGCTCCGGACGCCCCATGGACCGCCAGCCGCGCAACGCCGTCTTCACAGCCTACAGCCTGTATCTGCTCTCCTCGGCCTTCTTCGCCTCCAACGTGGTGATCGGGCGGGCCGCGGCCGCCATCGTGCCGCCGGTCGGGCTGGCCTTCTGGCGCTGGGTGCTGGCCTTCCTGATGATCCTGCCGCTGGCCCTGCCCGGCCTGATTGAGCACCGCCACGCCCTGCGTGCGTCCTGGAAGCGCTTCCTTCTGCTGGGGGCGCTGGCCCAGGGCATTTGCGGCGCCGTCGTATACATGGGGCTGGAGCACACCAGCGCGACCAACGCGGCGCTGATCTACGCGACCAGCCCGGTCTTCATCCTGATGATCGCCGCCCTGTGGCTGCGCGAGAAGGTGACGCCGCGGCAGGCCGCGGGAATCGCCGTCGCCATGGCCGGCGTGCTGGTGATCCTGACCCGCGGCGACGCGCAGGCGCTGCTGGGTCTGTCCTTCAACGCCGGCGACCTGCTGATCCTGGTGGGGTCGGCGGCCTGGGCGGTCTACACGGTGCTGCTGCGCCAGACCCGCAGCTCGCTGCCGGTGGTGACGATGTTCGCGGCGAACGCCCTGGCCGGCGTTGTCGTCCTCGCCCCCTTCTACGCGTTCGAGACGCTGGCCCTGCGCCCCGTCCCGCTGAGCCTGGACGCCGCCGTCCGCATCGCCGGGGTGGCGCTGTTCGCCTCCGTCCTGGCCTTCCTGACCTACCAGAAGACGATCAACCTCATGGGGCCGGCGCGGGCCGGCACCTCGCTCTACGTCATGCCGCTGTGGGCGGCGGTGGCGGCCTGGGCGCTGCTGGGGGAACAGTTGCAGATGTTCCACCTGCTCGGCGTCCTGCTGGTGCTGCCGGGGGTGGCGCTGGCGACCCTGCCGCCGCGCGCCGCCCCCGCCAAGCCCGCCCCCGCCAAGCCCGTCAGCCGATCATCGGAAGCGTGAGACCCTGCTCCTTCGCGCAGTCCTTCGCGATGTCGTAGCCGGCGTCGGCGTGGCGCATCACACCGGTGCCCGGATCGTTGGTCAGCACCCGCTCCAGCCGCTTGGCCGCGGCGTCCGTCCCGTCGGCGACGATGACCATGCCGGAATGCTGGCTGAAGCCCATGCCGACTCCGCCGCCATGGTGCAGCGACACCCAGGTCGCCCCCGAGGCGCAGTTCAGCAGCGCGTTCAGCAACGGCCAGTCGGACACCGCGTCCGAGCCGTCGATCATCCCCTCCGTCTCGCGGTTCGGGCTGGCGACGGAACCGCTGTCCAGATGGTCGCGCCCGATGACGATGGGGGCCTTCAACTCGCCCTTCGCCACCATCTCGTTGAAGGCGAGGCCGAGCCGCGCCCGGTCGCCCAGCCCCACCCAGCAGATGCGTGCCGGCAGGCCCTGGAAGCGGATGCGCTCGCGCGCCATGTCCAGCCAGTTGTGCAGGTGCGGGTTGTTGGGGATCAGCTCCTTCACCTTGGCGTCGGTGCGGTGGATGTCCTCCGGATCGCCGGACAGGGCGGCCCAGCGGAACGGGCCGATGCCGCGGCAGAACAGCGGCCGGATGTAGGCCGGGACGAAGCCGGGGAAGGCGAAGGCGTCGGCCACCCCCTCGTCCTTGGCGACCTGCCGGATGTTGTTGCCGTAGTCCAGCGTCGGCACGCCCATGGCGTGGAAGTCCAGCATGGCGCGGACATGGGTCGCCATCGACGCCTTGGCCGCCGCGACCACCGCCGCCGGGTCGGTGCGGCGCTTCGTCTCGGCCTCCTCCATCGTCCAGCCGGCGGGCAGATAGCCGTTCAGCGGGTCATGGGCGCTGGTCTGGTCGGTCACCGCGTCGGGGCGGAAGCGCGGGTCGGTCTTGGCGCGGCGCACCAGTTCCGGGAACACCTCCGCCGCGTTGCCGAGCAGGCCGACCGATACCGCCTTGCCGGCGGCCTGGGCCTCCCAGAGGATCGCCATGGCCTCGTCGAGGTTGGTGGCCGAGCGGTCGAGATACTTGGTTTCCAGCCGCCGTTCGATGCTGCGGGCGGAGCATTCCACGGCCAGCATCGACGCCCCGGCCATGGTCGCGGCCAGAGGCTGCGCGCCGCCCATGCCGCCAAGCCCGCCGGTCAGAATCCAGCGGCCCTTCAGGTCGCCGCCGTAATGCCGCCGCCCGACCTCGATGAAGGTCTCGTAGGTGCCCTGCACGATGCCCTGGCTGCCGATGTAGATCCACGACCCGGCGGTCATCTGGCCGTACATCATCAGGCCCTTGGCATCCAGCTCCCGGAAATGGTCCCAGGTCGCCCAGTGCGGCACGAGGTTGGAGTTGGCGATCAGCACGCGCGGCGCGTCGGCGTGGGTGCGGAAGACGCCGACCGGCTTGCCCGACTGGACCAGCAGCGTCTCGTCCTCGTTCAGGGTCTTCAGCGACGCCACGATGGCGTCGAAGCAGTCCCAGTTCCGCGCCGCCCGCCCGATGCCGCCATAGACCACCAGCTCGTCCGGATTCTCCGCCACGTCGGGGTCGAGGTTGTTCATCAGCATGCGCAGCGGCGCCTCGGTCAGCCAGGACTTGGCGGACAGCTCCGTGCCGTGCGGCGCCCGGATGACGCGGCGGTTGGCCGGCTGCGCGGCCGGCGGCTTGGTGTCGGACATGTGACTCGTCCCTCTCGAATTCTGCTTGATGCGTTTGTTGTTTTCAGACGGGAACCGTGCCGTCACATCTGATTTCCCCTCTCCCCTCTGGGGAGAGGGTTAGGGTGAAGGGGATGCGCTCTTGCCGGACGTACCGCCATGCACATCCCCCTCACCGGCCCTCCGAGCCCCCCTCTTCCCAGAGGGGAGAGGGCTATAGGCCGGTGCAGTTCCGTCCGCGTTGACCCGATGATAGCCTAGGCCTGGAGCGATTTCACCAGCCGCCCGCCCCGCACCACCGCGGCGCAGGGATTGGCGCCCAGCCAATAGCACAGCTCCGCCGGGTCGCCGACGTCCCACACCGCGAGATCGGCGGCCTTGCCGGGCTCCAGCGTACCGTGGGTGGCGGCCATGCCCAGGGCCTGTGCGGCGTTGCGGGTGACACCGGCCAGCGCCTCCTGCGGGGTTAGGCGGAACAGGGTGCAGGCCATGTTCAGCATCAGCAGAAGCGACACGGCGGGCGAGGTGCCGGGGTTGCAGTCGGTGGACACCGCCATCGGGACGCCGTGGCGCCGGAACAGCTCGATGGGCGGCAGCTTGGTCTCGCGCAGCATGTAGAAGGCGCCGGGCAGCAGCACCGCCACCGTCCCCGCCGCGGCCATCGCCCGCGCGCCGTCCTCGCCCGTGTGCTCCACATGGTCGGCGGACAGCGCCGCGTAGCGGGCGGCCAGCGCGGCCCCGCCGCCGTCGGAGAGCTGGTCGGCGTGCAGCTTCACCGGCAGGCCGAGCCGCCGCGCGGTGTCGAACACGCGGGCCGTCTGCTCCGGCGAGAAGGCGATCCGCTCGCAGAAGGCGTCCACCGCGTCCAGCAGCCCCTCCGCCGCCAGGGCGGGCAGGATCTCGTCGCAGACCAGCGCGATGTAGTCGTCCGCCCGTCCGGCGAACTCCGGCGGCAGGGCGTGGGCGGCCAGCCCGGTCGTCCGCACCGTGACGGGGAAGCGCTCGCCCAGAGCCCGCGCCGCCCGCAGCATCCGCCGCTCCGTGGCGAGGTCGAGGCCGTAGCCGGACTTCACCTCGACCACCGTCACGCCCTCGGCCAGCAACGGTCGCAGGCGCACGGCGGCGCTGGCGATCAGGCTGTCCTCGTCGGCGGCGCGGGTCGCGGCGACGGTGGAGGCGATGCCGCCTCCGGCCCGCGCGATCTCCTCGTAGGTCGCCCCCTCCAGCCGCATCTCGAACTCGCGGGCGCGGTTGCCGCCGAAGACCAGATGGGTGTGGCAGTCGATCAGCCCCGGCGTGACCCAGCGCCCGCCCAGGTCATGCTCCTCGGCGGCGCGGCCGGCGGGCCGGTCCGTGGCGGCGCCGATCCAGGCGATCCGGCCGTCCTTCACGGCGATCGCCGCGTCCCGAACCGGTCCTGCTGGCCCCATGGTCGCCGCATGACCGTTGAACCACAGGCTGTCCCACTCCATCATCCCCTCCCCGGCTTAGCGCCGCTGTCCACCCCACCTTACATCGCCATGCCCGACACCGACACCACCCCAGTCCCGCGTTCCATGCATCCGGTCCTGCTCTGCGCCGATGACTACGGCCTGTCGCCGGGCGTCAACGAGGCCATCCGCGACCTGATCGCCGCCGGGCGCCTGACCGCCACCTCGGCCATGACGCTGTGCCCCTATTGGGCGGAGGGAGCGGCGGCGCTGAAGGAACTGTCCGACAAGGCCGACGTCGGGCTGCATTTCACCCTGACCGACCAGCCGCCGCTGGGTTCCCTGCCCAGACTGGCGCCGGACGGTAAGCTGCCGCCGCTGGGGCGGCTGATGAAGCTGGCCTACACGGGCGGCCTCGACCCCCGGGAAATCCGGGCGGAGCTGGCCCGTCAGCTCGATGCCTTCGCCGCGGCCTGGGGCGGGCCGCCCGCCTACATCGACGGTCACCAGCACGTCCACCAGCTTCCCACCGTGCGCGACGCGGTCGCCGACGCCCTGACCGCCCTGCCCGGCGCCTATGTCCGCCTGTGCGGGGAGCCGGTGGCCGCGATTCTGCGGCGGGGCGTGGCGGTGCCGAAGACCTTGCTGATCGGCGGGCTGGGCGGCGGGCTGGCCCGGCTGGTGCGGGCGCGCGGCATTCCCGCCAACGACCGCTTCGCCGGGGTCTACGACTTCTCCGGACGCCAGCCCTTCCCGGAGCTTATGGCGCGGTTCCTCGACCGTCCCGCCGGGCGGCTGCTGGTGATGGTCCATCCCGGCATCCCGGACGAGGCCCTGCGCCGCGCCGACCCGCTGGTGGACCAGCGCAAGGTCGAGCACGACTATCTGAAAAGCCCGGCCTTCGCCGCCCTGCTCGCCGAGCGGAACATCCGGCTCGCCCGCTTCGCCGCGTTCCCGGCGGCCTGAGACGGCCTTCCGCTTCGCCGCACCCTCCGGCGGCATAGTCCCGCCGGTCATTCTTGACCGTTGCGATTGTTCGCACCTACGATCGTTACGACACGGTCGGACCGAGGGGGCTCTTCCTGGCGAAGAGACGAACAACACAATCCCCTCGGCAGGAAACGACCCATGAAAAGGGATGCGGGACATGCAAAACAACGGGCATAACAATGGGGTGTCGTCCGGACCACCGGGCGGCCAGGGTTCCAGCGGCTGGGTCGACTTCTGGAACCGGCCCAACGCCATCTACGCGAATCAACGCAATCTGGAAGCGCATTTCGCCTGCCTGCAGAACGACCTCGACGCCCATCTTCCGGAGGGGGGGACCGTCCTGGATTTCGGCTGCGGTGACGCGCTGGCGGCGGAAGCCATGGCGAAGCGCTGCCGGAACGTCTGGCTGTACGACGCCGCCCCCGCGGTGCGGCAACGCCTGCGCGAGCGGCTGTCCGGCCATCCGGGAATCCGGGTTCTCGACGATGACGACCTCGCCGCCCTGACGTCGGGAAGCGTCGATCTGGTGCTGGCCGTCTCCGTGCTGCAATACATCCCGCGCGAGGAGCTGGAGGGGGTCCTTCACCGGTGGCGCCATCTGATCGGGGCGCGGGGGCGCATCCTGATCGCCGACGTGGTGGAACCCGACACGCCGATGCTGCGCGACATCGCCAGCCAGCTCAGCATGGCGCGCCGGCACGGCTTCCTGATGGCGGCGCTGATGGGGTTGGGGCGCATGGCCCTGTCCGATTACCGGCGCATCCGGCGCGAGGCCGGCTTTTCCACCTACACGCCGGCGGAGTTGCAGGACCGGCTGTCCGCCGCCGGCCTGAAGGGCGACCGTCTGGCGAAGAACATCGGCCCGACGCCGCACCGCCATTCCTTCGTCGCCCGCCCTCATGGCGCGACGACCGGCGCTCAGGCGGCGGGCGATCCGGCCTTGAAGGTCCAGTAGCGGTTCGCGCCGAAGCTCCACAGCATCACCAGCGCCGTGGCGGTGAGCTGGGCCGGCAGGTAATGCAGGCCCAGCCGCTGGGCCAAAACCCACATGATGGCGCTGTTCAGGCACAGCCCCACCGCCGCGACGGCCACGAACTTCGTGGCGGTGGGCAGGTGCTCCTGCTCGCTGCGGAAGACATGGCCGTAGTTCAGCAGGTAGCTGATGACGCCGCCGACGAGGAATCCCGCCGCCGAGGCCAGGACCGGCGGGGCCGCCGCCAGCTCCGACAGGGCGATCAGCACGCCGTAATGGCCGACCGCCGCCGCGCAGCCGACCACCACGAACAGCAGGAACTGCACCAGCGGTGCGTGGGCCGCCCGCTCCCCGGTCAATCCTCGTTCTCGACCCATTCCCTCTGCCGCAGTTTGTAGCGCTGGATCTTGCCCGTTTCCGTCCGGGGCAACTGTTCCAGGAACTCCACCGCGCGGGGGTACTTGTAGGGGGCGATCCGGTCCTTGACGTAGCATTGCAGCCGTTCCGCCAGATCGTCGCTGGGCCGCACGCCGTCGCGGGTGACGATGAAGGCCTTGGGGATGGAGCCGCGCAGCGGATCGGGCGCCGCGATGACCGCGCATTCCTCCACCGCCTCGTGGCCGAGCAGGACGTCCTCCACCTCCAGGCCGGAAATCTTGTAGCCGGCGGAGACGATCAGGTCGTCGGTCCGCGCGTGATACCAGAAATAGCCGTCCTCATCCATGCGGAAGGCGTCGCCGGTCAGGTTCCAGCCGCCCTGCACATAGTTCTCCTGGCGCGGGTCGTCGAGATAGATGCAGCCGGTCGGGCCGCGCACGGCCAGCCGCCCGATCTGGCCGGGGGGCAGCGGGGTCAGGCTGTCGTCGACCACGCGGGCCTCGTATCCCGGAACCACCGTCCCGGTGGCGCCGGGCCGCACGGCGCCGGGCGGCGAATGCAGAACGGCGTTGAGCATCTCCGTGGTGCCGAAGCTGTCGAGGATCTCCATCCCCGTCACCGCCTGCCAGCCCTCCAGCGTGGTGGCGGGCAGCGGCTCCCCCGCCGAGACGCAGGTGCGCAGCGTGCGCAGCCCCTCGGCCAGGGCCGGGTCTTCCTCGATCCGCGCGGTCATGGCGCGGTAGACGGTCGGCACGGTGAACATCACCGTCGCCTTGTGCCTTGCGGTCACCTCCAGCAGCCGTTCCGGCGTGGCCCGGTCCAGCAGCACGACCGACGCCCCCACCCGCAGCGGGAAGAGCAGCATCCCCCCCTGCCCATAGGCGAAGGCGAGCGACGGCGTCCCGCAGAACACATCGTCGCCGCCCGTCTTCAGCAGCGATTGCGGCGACAGGTCGGCCACGGCCAGGAGGTCCCGGTGGAAATGCGCGGTCGCCTTGGGCTTGCCGGTGGTGCCGGAGGTGAAGGCGATCAGCGCCACATCGTCGGCGGCGGTGTCCACCGCGGTGAAGCCGGCGTCGGTCTCCTCCAGCCGCCCTTCGAGGTCGCCGCCGTTGAAGGTGACAACGGGCATCCCTCCGCCCATCGTGTCCGCCGCGGCGTTCAGATCCTTGGAAAAACGCGCGTCGCACAGCGCCAGCGAGACGGCGGCGCGCTCGATGATGCTTTCCAGCTCCGTCGCGCGCAGCAGCGGCATGGTCGGCACCACCACCGCGCCGGCCTTCAGCACCGCCAGCCAGCAGGCGGCCAGCATCGGCGTGTTGGTCCCGCGCACCAGCACGCGGTTGCCCGGAACAATGCCGAAGCGCTCGGCGAGCAGCCGCGCGATGCGGTCCACCGTGTCGCGGAAGCGGCCATAGCTCCACACGTCGCCGTTCCCGATGACGCAGGGACGCTCGTCCCAGCCGCGCTCGCGCCAGACATCCAGCAGGGCTGCGGCGGCGTTCAGACGCTCGGGATAGGCGAGTTCGGGGCGGTCGTAGGAAAATTCGGGCATCTGCTCCGGCGGCGGCAGCCGGTCGCGCGTGAAACTGTCGATATGACCGGACCGAATCATCCCCTGACGCCTCCGCCGCGCACCGTTTTCTTGAGCTTTCCCAACAAACCCATCAGTTGGACCACGTCACCGTGGGGCATTCCCCCCGTCAGTTCGGCCAGCCAGCGGCGTTGCGCCGCCGCGATGGCCTGCGCCAAGGCGCTGCCTTCGGGAGTGATCCGGACGAACTGCATGCGCCGGTCGTTCGACGCCGCGGCGCGCGTGACCAGCCCGTCCGTGGACAGCCGTTCTACAATGCCGGTGACGTTCCCGTTGGTGACCATCATGCGTTTCGACAGTTCGCCCATGGTCAGCCCTTCCGGCTGTCGCTCGAGCAGGCTCAGCAGGTCGAAACGCGGCTGGGTGGTGCTGAACTCGTCGCGCAGACGGCTGCGCAGCCGGGCGCCGATCAGAACGGCGCACGCCGAAAGACGCAACCAGAGGCGCATCTCCGGGGAGGCGGCAAGGTCAGCCGCAGCCTCCACATCGACCGACACGTCCCCCTGCGCCTCGGCCGATGTCTCGGCCGCTGCGGTGGCGGGTCCCTTCACGGTCTGTCTCCACTCCCGGTGGGAGGCATCCGCCGCAGCGCCGCCTCTTCTTTGTTCGAAGGCTTACTGTAGTTGGACGCTCGGCCTTTGAGCCATGCAAGGAAGGAATGCTTGGTGCACAAGCAATAATCATCTGCGCAGGGATCGGGCGTTTTCATCCCGAGCGCGGCGCCGATTATTCGTCGCTCAGATACAGGTCGATTTCCGCCTGCTCCATGACGTGGGCGGTGCCGTGGATGATGCCGTTGGCGACCTGGATGATCCGGTGGATCATCGCGACCGAGGTCTGGCAGTCCATCCGCAGCTTGTCGGTCGCCCCATCCTTGATGTCGACCGAGACGCGCTCCAGCGTGTGGCGGACCACCTGATGCGCCTGGGCGATGGTGTCCTCGAACGGCCGCTTGAACTTGGCCGGGACGTGGCCGTACGCCTCGATGGCGAGATCCTTGTCCGAGAAGCCGCTGTCGCGGAAATGCTCCGGATAGCTCTTGGGCTGCCAGATCAGGCATTCCTCCAGCATGTCCGGCATGTCCGGAATCATCTCGATCAGCATCACGATTTCGTTGAAGTGATTGAGATAATCGGTGGCGAGCAGGGTCTTGTCGGAAATGTTGGTGCCGACCACGCGCTGCCGCCAGGCGTGGAAATCCGCCAGTTCGTCCGGCGCGACACCGTCGGTCACCGACGGATCGGATTCGGGCGGACCAGGGTCTGCCGGGTCGAAATCTGGTTCGGTCATTCGCGACTCTGGCATGCGCGGCCCTGGCATACGCGGTTCGACAGGCACGGGTCTGGCGAGGCGATGCCGGAAGGCCTCCAGGCCGTTCCGCCACCGGTGCGCGACGCCGGGGACAGTCAGTAATATCGCACTCATCCCGGCGCAAGCCCACCGGCGCGCTTTTTTTTGACGCCGTGCAAAAAAACGCCGCCGGCGCGTCCCCGCTGGGACAGGCGCTGCGGCGGCAGTGACTGGCGGTTCAGGGAGGAATCACACCATTGGCACTCCCAACAACCGCCCCCGGCCGATTGTTCCGCCGCCCTCGCATCTGCAGCGCACCGAACGTCGGCGCACAGTCCCGAGGGGTGCCGCGCCCAAGCGAACGGGGTAGGACGCCTCCCGTCCGGCGAAGGGACTTAATCCGATCAAGCTATCCCGAATAACCCTTTCGTCGTCACTCCCGATACGGCGCGAACTGCGCCATATGAACTTAACTTTGTAAGCGTTCGGACGGGAACATTCGGGAAAGTCCGGGAAACGCGGCAGGCAAGCCAGCGCCACTCGGCGGTCCGCACTGGCTGGAGGTACGGGGAAAACGTCATGGATCAGAACACCCGCCACCTGATGGAACATCTGCCTTATCTGCGACGCTATGCGCGGGCCTTGACCGGCACGTCGACGCAGGGGGATGCCCTGGTGACGCGCACGCTGGAATGGTGCCTGGACGGGCCGGGCGGGTCGGCGGCGGCGGACCTGTCGCGCGGCTCGCTCTACCGGTACCTGAACCAGCTGCAGGACAGCTCGGGCGCCCGGGCCGGCGCGCCCGGCGCCCATCCGGTCGAAGCCGCGCTGCACAGCCTGGACGAGATGGACCGCCGGCTGTATCTGCTGGTCAACCTGGAGGATCTGCCGGTCGCCGACGCCGCCACGGTGCTGGGCATCGCCCCGGAAGACGCCGTGGAGCGCTTGAACTTCGCGCGCGAGCGGGTGCGGTCGAAGCTGACGGCGACGATCCTGATCGTCGAGGACGACGCCATCATCGCCTTCGATCTGGCGGAGACGGTGCGCGGCATGGGCCACACCGTCTGCGGCAACGCCGCCACCATGGACGAGGCGCTGACCTTGGCCTCCCGCCACTCCCCGACGCTGGCGCTGATGGACATCCGTCTGGCCGAGGGCGACAACGGGATCGAGGTGGCGCGGGAACTCCGCCGCAAGCGCTTCCTGCCGGTGATCTTCGTCACCGCCTTCCCCAACGAGCTGGCCAAGCAGGGGCTGGAGCATCTGGGCCCGGTGATCCCCAAGCCCTTCACCCGCGAGCAGATCGAACAGGCGATCACCCGCGCCGTCTTCACCCCCCACCCCGAGGAAGCCTCGCTCGCCATGAAGCACTGAGGTTCCCGGAGGGGTGCGGAGGTCAGACGGCGTTGCCTGAGAACCGCCTTGCCTGAAGACCGCCCTACTTGAAGACGACGGTGCGCCCGCCGTTCAGCAGGACGCGGTGTTCGACGTGGTAGCGGACCGCCCGAGCGAGCACGATGTTCTCGATGTCGCGCCCGATGGCCACCAGGTCGTCGGGCGTCATCGTGTGGTCGACGCGCTCCGCCTCCTGCTCGATGATCGGCCCCTCGTCGAGGTTCGAGGTGACGTAATGGGCCGTGGCGCCGATCAGCTTCACGCCGCGGGCGTGCGCCTGATGGTACGGCTTGGCGCCCTTGAAGCTGGGCAGGAAGGAATGGTGGATGTTGATCACCCGCCCGGCCATCCGCTCGCACAGGGCCGGGGACAGCACCTGCATGTAGCGGGCGAGCACGACCAGATCGACCTTCTCCTGCTCCGCGATCTCCAGCAGCCGGGCCTCCTGCTGGGCCTTGCTGTCGTTGGACACCGGCAGGTAATGGAAGGGAATGTTGTGCCACGCCGCGAGCTGGTAGAAATCACGGTGGTTGGACACGATGGCCGGGATTTCGATCGGCAGATAGCCGGTGCGGTAGCGGTACAGCAGGTCGTTCAGGCAATGCCCGAACTTCGAGACCATGATCAGCACCCGCTGGCGCCGCCCGGCGTCGTGCAGCTTCCAGGTCATGCCGAAGCGCTCGGCCACCTGCTCGGCGAAGGCCGCCTGAAGCTCCGCCTGCGACGGCCCCGACGGCTCGGCGGAGAAGTGGATGCGCAGGAAGAACAGATTGGTCCCGCGGTCGCCGAACTGCGCGCTGTCGATGATGTTGCACGACCGCTCCGCCAGGAAGCCCGACACGGCATAGACGATGCCCACCGCATCGGGGCACGAGACGGTGAGGATGTATTCAGAAGCGGTACCGGACATGCGCGCCTACCGTTGCGACCTGGAATCGAGGGCGGATTCCCTAGCACGATCGTCCGCGGGATGCATCGTGCAATGTGGGAATACCGGAACGCCCTTCCGGCAGCATTTGGTAAGGATTCCCATGCGACAATGCACCGTCTCGGCATCGGGACGACCGCGGAGGCGAGCCATGGGCATGGGCGGCAAGATCATCGGCGAATACGCCAAGGGCAAGGTTGACAAGCTGCTGACGCCGGAAGCGGCGGAAAGCACGTCGCGGCACCGGATCATCCACTTCCTGGAGAACATGGAGGCGGCGGTCCTGGAGGCGAACTGCGAGGTGATGGGGCGCGAGCTTCCCAACCTCGACCAGACCTCCTTCCTGCGCATGGCCGTCCGGGTGGCGGAGCTGCGGGCGGACTATCTGCGCGCCGGGCTGAAGGTGGCGGATCACCGGCACCCCAACGCCGCCGCCATCGAGGAGCTGGCCCGCGTCCGCCGCGCCTACGAGGAGATGCAGGCGGTCTTCGAGGCGGCGGAACGGGTGATCGAGCGGGGGTACGTGAAGCTGGGGTAAGCGCGCCTCACCCAGCGTCACGGCCCGGTCGAATTCGCGGCGTCAGGCGTCCATGCCGGGGTGGCGGTAGACCATCGGTCCCGGCCCGCCCTCCTCGCCGTTCTTCTCCGGGAGCTGGGGCTGCGGCAGGGCGTAGAATTTAGGCTTGTCGGGGTCCAGCGTCTTCTCGAAGGGCAGCGTCATCGCCATGCCGGACCGGTTCCTCTCCGCCTCGCGCATCGCCTGCTGCAGCTGTTCGGCCAGCTTCTGGTCCCAGGCCAGCTTGTAGTAACGCGGCTCGGCCCCGCCCTCCAGCTGGAGCCACAGGTAGATCCCCTGCCCCTCCTTGATCTGGGCGCCCAGGATGGTGGCCTGGGCGGTGGCGCTCTGCGCCCACTCCATGCGGACCGGCTTCGGCTTGCTCAGCAGGTCGGCCATGCCGGCGTAGGCCACGGGCATGAAGCCGATGGAGACGGCGACCGCCGACACCTTCACCCACAGCCGGCGCGGCGCCCAGATGGCGATGGTGGCGAGCGCGGCGGCCAGGGCGACCGCGGCGACCTGGAAGTCGAGCAGTTGGGTCATGATTTCCTCCCGCTGCGCAGGGGCTTGTAGAGGCTGTGCACGCTGTCGCCGACCAGTTCGCCGGACTCCGTCAGCTTGAAGCGGAAGACGGTCAGTTCCTGTCCCTCCCGGTCCAGCTGGACGGTGGTGGCGAGGAGCTGGCGGGCGTTGTCGCCGTCCGGCCGCTTGGCGCTGACCACCACGGTGACCGGGACCGGAAAGACCGCCGCCTTGTTGCGGTAGAGGTGCAGGTTCACCGCGTATTCGCCGGGCGGAATGCCGCGGCTGTAGCTGGCCTCGTAGTTCAGCTTCGTCGGGTCGGCGTTGCGGCCGAGATCGTCGCGCAGCAGGTTGAAGATCACGCCGGACTTGTTGGAGTAGCCGACCGGCACGTCGCCCGGCGCCTCCACCCACAGGTCCACGTCGGCGTCCAGCTCGTCGGGCCAGCGGGCCTCGACCATCACGTTGCCGGGGGCTGCGACGCCCGCCGTGTCGGCCTGCTTGGCCTCCGGACGGATGTGGGGAAGCAGCAGGATGACCACCGCCACGAAGCCGCAGAGCGCCAGCGTGATGACGTCGCGGAAGACGGTGCCGGCATCGTCCTCCTCGAACTGGTCAAGGGCCTGCATGGCGTTCCCCCACGGCGACGATCTCGGTGATCAGGTTCACCGTGGCGCCCGACAGCAGGCCGATGTTGATGTTCAGCCAGATGTTCAGGACGCCGCCGACCAGCGTGGTGTAGAGCGCGACCGCCATGCCCTCGATCAGCTTCGACACCATCGGGCCGATGGCGGCGACGTCGCCGGCCTTCTCCGGGTCGACGCCCGACAGGGCCATGATGAAGCCGATGACCGTGCCGATCAGACCGAGGATGACCAGGGTCGAGGAGATCTGCCGCACCGTGCCGATGCGCGCCGACAGCTTGAACTTCAGGGACGACGCGGCGATCGACCGCGCCCCGGAATCCCGCCCGCGGACCTCCGCCAGATAGCGCGCGGCGCGCGATGGGATTGAGGGGTCGAACTCCTTGGCGCGGTTCAATTCGCGGCTGGTGCGCAGGATGCGCTGCGCCGAGAGGCCCAGCCCGGCCAGGAAGACCAGGAAGATCAGCAGGCACAGATGCGTGCTGTCGGTGGCGATGATTGGGTCGACCAGCCCTTCCGCCCAGGCGGCGGCGAGAAGGGCGAAGCCCGCGGCGTTGACCACCGCGAAGCGCAGAAGCAGCAGGTAGCGTTGCGAGACCAGCGATAGTCCGGCGGTCAGTTGGCCGCCGCGGCGGCGGCGCACGGTGGGCACGAGGGAATGAACGGGGACGTTCTGGGCGTCATCGGCCATGGCGTCCGAAACAGCGTCCGACATCGGGCAGCCCTCCATCCAGGGAGCAGGGAGCGTTCGGACTGGCACTCCGCAACCGGCGTGCCAGCGGTTCATCGTCGGTCTCGCCCTATCCCGCAGCCCGTTGCCCCGGCCCGTTCATGTGCTTGGCCGGATGGGATAAATCGCCCCTGTGACAAACAGGCTACCCCGGAAGTCTGCCCGCCGTCCCCGGTGCCTCCATTGCTTTGGATCAACCCCTTCCACGATTTCCGGCGGTGGAGTGATTAATTTCCAGTCAAAGCCCAGGAGGCCACCCCTCCATTGCTCATTAAATGAGCAATTTTATGCTGCATTGCAGCATTGAAATGGTGCACCGCTATAGACGCCGGAGAAATTCATGCGAATACAGAAAACCCCTTTCCCGCCATTGCGGGAAAGGGGTTGATGGACGGAATCGTTCGTATTCGTGCGATCAGACATCGCGGTAATGTTCCAGTTCGCGCCGCAGGTCGGTCACTTCGCGCTGCAGCGCAACCACCCGGCCGACGTCGGGAGCGGTGCGGCGCTCTTCCTTTTCGAGTTCGTCTTCGACCTCGCGCTGCTCCTGCCGGATGATGTTGAACAAGGCTTTCCTCAACATCGCCACCTCCCGAGCTTATTTCTAAAATTTTAGCGCTTTCGGCCATCATCATCAAGGAATTCTTGGGAAGAGTCGAATCTTCATAGGGTGGCGACGCCCTCCATGACGGCTTGGCCGCGACAATTGGCGGAGCTAACCCGGCCGGCCTTGACAACCCTTTTGCGCGTCCCCATTGGTTAACGCTCACACCTTGGGCTCAACCTCAGGCCTGTTCAGGCCGGACGCCGCCTTTCCGATCGCGCTCAGGACTTTTGGTTTCGGCGGCCCCAACTCCTTGCGGAATCAGGGGCGAATGGAACGCAGACGTCTTCTCCAGCTGGCGCTGACCGTCCCCCTCGCCGGGGCCGGCGCCTTGCTGTTCCCGCACGCCGCGGGCGCCCAGGCCAAGCCCCGCCCGGCGGCGCGGCCGCGCATGGTGGTGCTCGATCCCGGCCACGGCGGCATCGACCCCGGCGCCATCGGTGCCCGCGGCACCCAGGAAAAAGAGATCACCCTGCACATCGCGCAGGAGGTCGGGCGCCTCCTGTCGCGTCAGCACCGGCTGGGGGTGACGCTGACCCGCGACGGCGACCGCTTCCTGGCTCTGAGCGAGCGGGTGGACGCCGCGCGTGCGGCGCGGGCCGACCTGTTCGTGTCGATCCACGCCGACAGCGCGCCCAACCGCGAGGCGCGTGGCCTGTCCGCCTACACCCTGTCCGAGAAAAGCTCCGACTCCTTCGCCGCGGCGCTGGCGCACAAGGAGAACGCCGTGGACCGGCTGGGCGGCGTCGACGTGAAGGACGCCAAGAAGGCCGTGAAGGAGATCCTGCTCGACCTGACGGCGCGCCACACCAAGCACGCGGCTCTGGTGGCCCGGCACGCGATCGTGAAGGGGGCGGGGAAGGACATGCTGCTGCTGGACAACCCGATGCGCTCGGCCAATTTCGCGGTGCTCAAGGCGCCGGACGTTCCGTCCGTTCTGCTGGAGACGGGCTTCCTGTCGAATCCGAAGGACGAGGCGATCCTGCGCGACCCCAAGGCGCGACAGAAGATCGCCCGCGTTCTCGCGCGCGAAATCGCCGGGCTGGTGACGCGCGCGCCCTTCGCCTAGCCCGGATTCCTTCGCGCTCGCAGCGAGTGAAACATTCGTGCATCACCCCGGGACAAAACCACGATGAAGCCGAACACCCCCAAGATTCCCCATTGCCAACGCACCTGCGGCATGACTTTTTCCGCCCGCCCGTTCATGCGGCGGGCCGGGGATCGGAGGCAAAGCGTGTCGGGGTTTGGCCGCCTTTGGGCGCTGGTCGGGATGGCCGCTGTGGCGAGCCTTGCGTCTGGCTGCGCGCCCGTCGTGCTGGGCGCCGCCGGGGGCACCGCCGTCGTCGCGGCCAGCGAACACCGTGGCCTGTCCGGCTTCGCCTCGGACACCGAGATCAAGGCCCGCATCAACCACCTGTGGTTCCAGCACTCGCTCGAGATGCACAGCCGCATCGGCCTGACGGTCGATCAGGGCCGCGTGCTGCTGACCGGCCGCGCCACCGACGCCCAGATGCGCCTCGACGCCGTGCGCCTGTGCTGGCAGGTGGAAGGCGTCAAGGAAGTCATCAACGAGATCCAGGTGGACACGGACTCGGGCATCATGGACAGCGCCCGCGACACCTGGATCACCACGCAGCTGCGCACGAAGCTCACCTTCGATTCGCAAATTCATAGCCAGAATTTCAGCATCGATACCGTCAACGGCGTCGTCTATCTCATGGGTCTGGCCACCCACCAGGGCGAGCTCGACCGCGTGATCGAGCACGCCCGCACGCTGCCGAACGTCCAGCGTGTCGTCAACTACGCCCGCGTCCTCTAGCGCACCAGGGTCTCCGCACCGCCATGGCCATCCTGCCCGCCCCCGCCCGCCGTCTTGCCGCCTCCGCCGCCATGAGCCTGCTCATGGCGCTGGCGGCATTCACCGTGGCGGTGGGGGGCGCCGGCACCCCGGCGATGGCGCAGCAACAGCCGCTGCCCGACCAGGGGCCGGCCAACCGCCTGTTCGTCCAGGCGATGCAGATGATCCGGCAGGCGGACAACACCTACGACATCGCCGAGGAAAGCCGCTTCCTGAAGGAGGCTGACCGGCTGCTCAACGAGATCGTCGTCAAGTATCCGGACAGCGCGCTGGCCGTCCAGCTCGTCACGAACCAGTTCGTCGGCGACTTCGACTTCTTCGAGTTCCGCTCGCGCATCCGCTCGCTGGTGTGCAACGAGCCGATGACCTCGCTGTGCTTCCTGCACCGGGTGGCGGAGATGCTGCCCCCGGTGGAGACGCCGATCACCGCCGCCCGCTGGGACTGGCTGTCGCTGGCCGTCGCCTACAACACGATCGGCGACACCGCGCGGGCCAAGGAGATCATCGCCCCCTTCGTCAGCGCGGTCCGCCGCGGCGCGGCGTCCGACGGGGCCGGGCAGGACCTGTTCGTCGCCCGCGCGCTCGCCCTGATGGGGCAGAACCAGCTCGCGCTCGACATCACCCGGCAGATCCCGGAATGCTCGACCCGCATCTACAACCTCGCCGACATCGCCAAGGCGGCGGCGTGGCGCGGCGACACGGCGCTGGCCGGCCAGCTCGCCGAGGAGGCCAAGGCCTACGCCACCGCCCGCAACTGCAGCTGGGAGCTGGGTCTGGTCGCCCAGACGCTGCTGCGCGCCGGCAAGGAGGGGGCGGCCCGCACCCTGTTCCTGAACACGGTGGAGACGCAGTTCTCCAAGTTCCGCGAGACCAAGACCGACTGCTGCCCGCCGGAGCTGGCCGTCGCCGCGGCGGAGCTGGGCGACACCAATCTGGCGCTGGGCCTGCTGCGCACCGTGCAGGACGAGAATCCCTGGACGATCCCGGCGGTTCTCGGCCGCATCGCCCGCCGCTCCGACGCCTCGGTCGCGCTGTCCTACGCCGAGCAGGTGCAGGACCTCGACATCCGCGGCGAGGCCCTGGCCGAACTGATCGAGGCGGCGCTGAAGCGCGGCGACCCGACCAGCGCCAACGAGCTGATGAAGCGGCTGACCCGTCTGGTGGACGATTCCGCCGGTCGCCGCCCCGGCCTGCTCGCCCAGAAGGCCAAGGCGGAGAAGGTGATGTACGGCGACGACCGCTGGCGCAAGAGCTTCCAGGGCTCGCTCAACGCCGCCGACCGGGCGAGCAACTTCGTCCGCCGCGACATCGGCGCTCCGCTGCTCGCCGCCCTGGTGCGGATCGAGACCGGCCTGCCGATGCTCGACTAACCTGCCGATGCTCGACTAAGGCCGGCGGCCCCGTCAGGGCCGCGCCGCCAGAACCACCAGACCGGCCACCGGCGCGCCGCTCTCGTGGCGGAGGGTCTCCGGGGCGAGGCGCAGGACGGACAGCCCCGCCGCCGTCAGCCCGTCCCGCACATGGCCCTCCGCATGGGCGTAGCGGCCGTGCGGGCTGACCCGCCAGGGCGCCCCGCCCTCCTCCAGCCGCTCCACCGTGAAGGCCAGCCGCCCGCCTGGGCGCAGCGCCGTGGCGGCCTGTGCCAGCACTCCATCCAGCGCGCCGAAATAGCACAGCACGTCGGCGGCCACGATCAGGTCGAAGGCCGCCGGGCGCGCCGCCAGGAAGGCGCCGAGTTCCGCCTCCTCCAGGGCGTCGTACAGGCCACGGGCGGCGGCGCGCTCCAGCATGCCGGGGGAGAGGTCCACCCCGACCAGACGCCGCGCCGGGCCGCGCAGGAAGGGACCGCACAGGCCGGTGCCGCAGCCGGCGTCCAGCACGTCCAGGCTCGCATCCGCCGTCCCCCCCGCCCCTTCCACCGCCTCCGCGAGCAACGACGGCGCGCGGTAGCCCAGCTCGCCGAGCAGCTTGTCGTCGAACTCCCCGGCGAACAGGTCGAACACCTGCCGGACATAGGCGTCGGACGCCCGATCCCCGGCCTCCAGGCCGGCGATGGCGGCGCCGATGTGGCGGGCCACCGGATGGTCGGGATGGTCGCGCAGCCACAGCCGGGCGAACCACGCCGCCTCCTCATGCCGTCCCTCCTCGTGAAGCAGGTAGAGGGCGCCGGACAGGTTGTCGTGCGCCTCGTCCCAGTCGGGCCGCAAGGCCAGCGCGCGGCGGTAGGCCATGGCGGACTCGGTCAGCCGGTCGCCCTCGCGCAGCAGGTTGGCGAGGTTGTTGAAGGCTTCAGCATAGGCCGGCTCCTCGACCAGCGCCCGGCGGAAATGCCGCTCCGCCGGCGCCGCGTCGCCCGCCGCCTTCAGGGCCGAGGCGAGATTGTAGTGGACCAGCGGATGGTCGAGTCCGCAGGCCAGCGCCTCGCGGTAGGCCGCGACCGCCTCCTCCGCGCGGCCCAGGGCGCGCAGCACGTTGCCCAGGTTGTTGTGCGCCTCCGCGAAGCGCGGGTTCAGCGCCAGCGTGCGGCGGTAGGCGGCCTCCGCCTCCACGGCCAGCCCGTCCGAGGCCAGGGCGTTGGCCTCCGCGTAGAGGCGCATCGCCTGAGCGGCCAGACCGCCCAGCCTCCCCGCGCCACGGGCGAGCAGGCCCGGACGCGGCGGCGGGGGACGGGGCGGATCGCTCGGCTCGGACACGGAACGGCTCCTGAAGGGGGGCGTGGGCTAACAGCATCTTTACCGGGAACCGGTGAACATGGCACTCCCTTCCGGCAACAGACCGGCGGAAGGCCCCGCGCACCGGGGCCGGATCGGGCAGACGGAAAAGGCGAATCCCATGAACCAGCCCACCGACCCGGCGTCGCCGACGACGCCCGATGAGGTCGCCGCCCGGCTCGGCCGCGCCGTCGCCCATCATCGCGCTGGCCGGCTGACCGACGCCGAACGGGACTACCGCGCCGTCCTGGCGGCTGACCCGCGCCATCCCGACGCGCTGCACCTGCTGGGCGTGCTGGCGCTCCAGGCCGGTCACGCCGGCCCCGCCGTTGAGCTGATCGACGAGGCCATCCGGCAGGCCGGCGGCGTCGCCGACTATCACGACAATCTGGGAAGCGCGCTCGCCGCGCTGGGCCGTCACGCGGAGGCGGCGGAGGCGCACCGCATGGCCGCCGCGCTGAATCCCCTGTCGGCCCAGCCGCGCCACAATCTGGGCAACGCCTTCCAGGCCCAGGCGCTGCCGGGGCTGGCGGCGCTGGCCTTCACCACGGCGGTGGAGCTTGAACCGGGCTACGCCAAGGCCTGGTACAATCTCGGCAACGCGCTGCGCGCCCAGAACCGCCGTGACGACGCGCTGCGGGCCTTCGCCCGTGCCGCGGTGCTGGCCCCCGCGATGGCCGAGGCCCACACCAATCTCAGCGACGCGTTGAGCAGCGCCGGGCGGCTGGATGAGGCGCTGGTCCAGGCCCGTGCCGCGCTGCGGCTGCGGCCCGACGACCCGAAGGCCCACCACAATCTCGGCACCGCCCTGCAGCGCAAGGGCGCCTACGAGAGCGCGGAAATCGCCTACCGCGAGGCGCTGAAGCGCGCGCCCGACAACCCGACGACGCTGAACGATCTGGGGAGCGTCCTGCTGAAGCTGGGCCGCCCCGCCCAGGCCGAACAGTGCTTCCGCAACGTGCTGGGCCGGAATCCGCACGCCGTCGAGGCCATCCACAACCTCGGCAACGCGCTCCGGGCGCAGGGGAATTTCACGAAGGCGGAAGCCTGCTACGAGGAGGCGCTGGCCCACGACCCGGACCTCGCCAGCGCCAGCGACAACCTCGCCGTCATCGCCCTTCTGCACGGACGGCTGGAACGTGGCTGGGAAGGCTATGAACGGCGCTTCGCCGCCGGGCGGGTCCAGCCGGACCGGCGGATCGCCGCGCCGCGCTGGCGGGGCGAGGGGCTGCGCCGGCGGCGCCTGCTGGTCTGGCGGGAGCAGGGCGTCGGGGACGAGATCCTGTTCGCCTCCTGCTACGGCGACGTGATCGCCTGGGGCGGCGGGCCGGTGACCATCGAGACCGACCCGAGGCTGGTCAGCCTGTTCGCCCGGTCCTTCCCGCGCGCGACGGTGCGGGCCGAGACTCTGGATGCCGAAGGGCGGGAGACGGTGGTTCCCCCGGATGCGGACCTCCAGGTGCCGGCGGGCAGCCTCCCCGGCCTGTTGCGGGGGGCGCTGGACTCCTTCGACCAGTTCGCCCCCTGGCTGAAGCCCGATCCGGCCCGCGCCGCCCTGTGGCGGGAGCGGCTGGACGCGCTGGGGCCGGGCCTGAAGATCGGTGTCGCATGGCGCAGCCATCGGGCGACTCCCGAACACAAGGGCGCCTACACCACGCTCGATCAATGGGGGCCGCTGCTCGCCCTGCCGGACGTGGTGTTCGTCAATCTGCAATACGGCGACTGCGCGGCGGAGATCGCGGCGGCGGAGGCGCGGTTCGGCGTGACCATTCACCGCTGGGACGATCTGGACCTGATGGACGATTTCGAGGGGGCGGCGGCGCTGACCGCCAATCTGGATCTCGTCATCACTCCGGCGACGGCGGCGGGCGAACTGGCCGGCGCCCTCGGCGTGCCGGTGTGGCGCTTCGGGCACCGCGATTGGACCCAGCTCGGCACCGGTGTCCGCCCCTGGTTCCCGACGATGCGCCTGTTCCAGCCGCGCCCCGGCAAAACCTTCGACCATGTCCTGGCCGATATGGCGCGCCGCCTTGCCGCGATGCGGCCCGCTCCGGTCCGCTTGGCCGCTCCACCTCCGCCAGCCCCGCCGCCCGCCGATCCGGACGGCCTGCTGAACGACGCCATCGCCCTGCACCGGTCCGGGCGGCTTGACGACGCCATGGCGGCCTACCGCGCGGTCCTCGATCTGGCACCACGGCACAGCGACGCGCTCCATCTGCTCGGCCTGATTCAGCATCAGGCCGGCCATCACGCGGAGGCGGAAGGACACATCGCCGCGGCGCTGCGGATCGATCCGGATTTCCCCACGGCCTGGAACCATCTGGGCCTCGTCCAGCAGGCCCTGGACCGCCCGGACCAAGCCCTCGCCTGTTTCAGCCGCGCCATCGCGCTGCGCCCGGACTTCCCCGAGGCGATGACCCACATGGGGCTGAGCATGAACCGGCCCGACCGTCTGGCCGAGGCCAAGCGCTGGCACCTTCGGTCCATCCGTCTCGCCCCGGCGAACCCGGCCGCCCACACCAACCTGGGCTTCGCCTGCGAGGTCGAGGGACGCTTCGACGACGCCGCGGCCCATTACCGGCGCGCGCTGACCCTGCGGCCGGACTCGGCCGACACCCTGAACAACCTGGGCACCCTCGCCAAGATGGCGGACCGGCCGGCCCTCTGCCGGCATTTCCTCGACCGCGCCCTGCGGGTGGCCCCCGGATTGGCGCTCGCCGCCTGGAACGTCGGGCTCCTGGCCCTGGCGGACGGCGACCTCGTCACCGGCTGGGCCGGCTATGGGCGGCGGTTCTCCGCCCGCCAGCTTCAGCGGGCGCGCCGCATCGCCCTGCCGGTCTGGAACGGCGAGCCTCTGCGCGGCCGCCGCCTGCTGGTCTGGCCGGAGCAGGGGCTGGGCGACGAAATCCTCTTCGCCTCGGTGTTCGGCGACCTCAAGGACAGCGGCGGGACCGTGGTTCTGGAATGCGACCCGCGGCTGGTGCCCCTCTACGCCCGCGCCTTCCCCTGGGCGGTCGTCCGGGCGGAGTCCGTCACCGCCGATGGCCGGGAACGGTTCGACCCGCCGGACTGCGATCTGCAGATCGCCGCCGGCTCCCTCCCCGCCCTGCGGCGCGACCGGCTTGAGCGTTTCCCCGCCCGCCCATCCTTCCTGTCCCCCGATGCGGAGCGGGCCTCATTCTGGCGGAAGCGGGTGGAGGCGCTCGGCCCCGGCCTGAAGGTGGGCATCAGCTGGCGCAGCCAGATCGTCACGGCGCATCGCGAAGGCGCCTACACCCGAATCGCCGACTGGTTGCCGATTCTGGAGGTGCCGGGCGTTCACGTCGTCAACCTGCAATACGGGGACTGCGCCGCCGAACTGGCCTCCATCGAGACGGACGGCGTGCGGCGTGTCCATCGCTGGGACGATCTGGACCTGAAGAACGACCTGGAGGGGGTGGCGGCCCTGATGGCGGCGCTCGACCTCGTCATCCTGCCCGCCACCGCCGCCGGGGAACTGGCGGGCGCCCTGGGGGTCCCGGTCTGGCGGCTGGGAGGCCGGGACTGGACCTGGATGGGCAGCGGGGTACGGCCCTGGTTCCCCACCCAAAGGCTGATCGCCCCTCACCCCGGCGAGACCTCCGCCGACATGGTCCGTCGGATCGCCCGGATGCTGGCCCGGATGGCGCCGGAACCTATCTCCGACGGGGTATGACGGCGAAAGGACGTTCAATCTTTCGGTATAATCCCGCAACGAACAGCACAAGGCAGGCCTATGCGGCGAATTGTCCTACTCCCCATCGTAAGGGGCGGTCACCCCCCGTCTTTGGAGTACTAGGACAAAAGTTTGGGGTTGTTTGGCGGCACGGATGGGTGAACACTATGGTTTCCGGCCTGCCGGACTTGGCAGGAGCCGGTTCGATCTGACGGAGAGCAGCCCATGCACACTGATGCTCGCCTATCTTCCCTGCAGGAAAAGCACCTGCGTCTCGACCGCGCCATCCTCGACGAGGAGAAGCGTTCGTGGCCTGACGAAAGTGCCATCAAGCGGATGAAGCTTGAGAAGCTCCACCTCAAGGAAGAAATTGATCGTTTGGCCAGAACCAGTCACAGGGTGAATTAACACCCTTCCGGATCGATCCGATTCGTAAAGTCGGGGGCGACAAACGGTTCGCTCCCGGCTTTCTTTATCAGGTGTTCGCGATACCGGGCTCAGCCGCGGCACGAAGCGCGGACAATCGATGCGCGGTCAATCGGCGCGCGATCGTCGGCAGGGCGCCCGACGCCGGCTGTCCCGGCGGTGCGGGGATCAGCGCCATGCTTGGGAACCACGGTCGGACGCCGGTGCCGAGCGCCGTCCAGTCCCCCCGCGGCCCGAACCGCCAGACCGGCACACCCAGCGCCCCTGCCAGTTCACCCACCGAACTCGCCGGCGTGATGACGAGGTCCAGAACCGTCATCAGGGCCGCCACCCCTTCCAGATCGTCCTTCAGATCCAGATCGCCCCAGCGGTGGATGGTCACGCCAAACCGGCGCTCCGCCTCGGCGATCTCGGTTGCGCAGTCGCCGTATTGCAGGGTGACGAAGACCACACCGGGCAGCGCGAAGACGGGCCCCCACGCGTCGAGCGGGGCGTAGGCCCCACGGCGCTCCGCGGTCATCAGCCCGCTGCGCCACGCGATTCCCACCTTCAGGCCGGGGCCGAGCGCGTCCACCCGCTCCCGCCAGCGGGCGGCCCGTTCCGGGTCGGCGGTCAGGAAGGACGGGCGCGATGGGAAGCGGTCGAAGCGAGGCCGCAGCCAGCGCGGCAATGATCCCATGGCGACGTGGCGGTCGACTCCGGCGCAGGGCGCCTCCGGGTCCGCCGGGGCCGGACGCCACTCCGCAAGGGGAAAGGACCGAGCGAACAGCGGCACCAGCCGCCGGTCGCACTCCACCACCACGGCGGCGGCCTGCGCGATCAGTTCGTCCAGGCAGCCGGCGAACAGGATCTCGTCGCCGATCCCCTGCTCCGCCCAGACCAGCAGACGCAAGCCGGCGGGGTCCTCCCCCGCCCAGGCGGGCACGGGGACGGCACGGGCGGCACCGGACAGCTCACGGGCGCGGAATCGGGCGTCATAGCCGGCCCAGCCCGCTTCCAGCTTGCCGCGGGCGAGATCCAACAGACCGAGGTTGAAGGCCGCCGCCGGGTGACCCGGCTCCACGGCCAGAGCGCGGCGGCACCAGCGCTCCGCCGCCGCGGTCTCGCCCCGGTCGCGCAGCAGCCGCCCCAGATTGGCCAGCGCATCCGCCTGCATCGGCGCCAGGGCCAACGCGCGGACCAGCGCCCGCCGCGCCTCGTCCAGCCGTCCCGCCCGACGCAGCACCACCCCCAGATTCAGCCAGCCGTCCTCGCGGTCCGGGGCCAGGCGCAGGGCGTGGCGATGACGCCCCTCGGCCGCCTCCAGCGCGCCGAGCCGGGTCAGCACGGCGCCCCAGTTGTCGTGCGCCTCCGCCAGCGCCGGGTCGGCCAGGGTCGCCCGGCGGTGGGCCTCGGCGGCGGCGGGCAGGTCGTGCGCCGCCTCCAGCGCGTTGCCGAGATTGGTCAGAGCCGCGGCGGCGGCGGGTTGCAGGGCGAGCGCCAGACCGAAGCGGCGCACCGCCTCCGGTGCACGGCCGAGCGCCAGCAGCACGGTTCCCAAACTCGACTGGGCGGCGCCGTAAGCGGGCAGTGAGTCCAGGGCACGGGCGATGCGCGCCGCTCCAGCGGCGGAATCGCCGGACTGGTGCGCCAGCAATCCCGACAGGTGGAGCGCGACCGGATGGTCCGCCCGCGCCGTCAGCACGCGCTCGTACAGCGGCGCCGCCTCGGCCAGCCGACCGTCCCGGTGATGGGCGGCGGCGGTCTCCAACAGCGTGTCCGGATCGACCGGAAGACCGCCGGATGGTGGTTCGTCGCTCCTGGGCATAAGCTGGCGCAGGGCCTGGGCCATCCGGGTCATGACGGCATCCAGCCCCTCGCCGGGGCGCGGCTGGAACAGGCGCATCGTCGGGAACCAGGGGCGGACGCCGGTGCCGAGTTGGGTCCAGTCGCGGTGCCCGAAGCGCCACACCGGCACGCCGAGGGCACCGGCCAGTTCGCCGGAGGAGACGGCGGGCGTGAGGACGAGGTCCAGATTGGCGGTCAGCGCCGCCGCCCCTTCGAAATCGTCCCTGAGGTCCAGATCGTCCCAGCGCTGGATGGTCACGCCGAAGCGCGCCTCCGCCGCCGCGATCTCCGCCGCGCAGTCCCCATATTGCAGGTTGACGAACACCACCCCCGGCACGGCGAACAGCGGCGCGAAGGCGTCCAGCGTGACGTAGGCGGCGCGGCGCTCCCCATCCATGATCTGGCTGCGCCACGCGATGCCGACCTTCAGGCCCGGGCCCAGAGCGGCCAGCCGGTCCCGCCAGCGGTCCAGCCGTCCGGGTTCGGGCACCAGCCAGGGCTGGGCAGGGAACCGCTTCCAGTCGGACCGCAGCAGCCGCGGCAACGACGCCGCGGCGATCTGGACATCCACGTCCCGTGGCTCGACGGTCGGCGGACGGACCGTCGCACCGGGGAGGGACCGTGCGAAGAGCGACACCAGACGGCGGTCGCATTCGACCACGACATGACCGGCGCGGCGCAGCAGGTCGGGATAGCAGGAGGCGAACAGGATCTCGTCCCCCACCCCCTGCTCGCGCCAGACCAGCAGGCGGGCGGACGCGATGTTCTCGCCACGCCAGGGTCTTGCCGCGAAGCGCCGTTTCTGGTCGCGGAACTGGGGGGTGTCGAACCGCCACTCATGCTCCGTCCATCCCGAGCGGAGTTCTCCCCGCTCCAAAAGAAGGAGCGAGAGGTTGTAATGGGCGGTCGGCAGCGCCGGGTCGAACCGGATGGCTTGGCGGTAGGCGGCGATGGCCTCCGCCGGGCGCTGCCGCCGCGCCCAATGCATGGCGAGGTTCGCCTGCGCCTCCGCCATCTCCGGCGCGCGGTCGATGGCCCGGCGGTGGCAGGCGAGCGCCTCCTCGATGCGGCCGAGCCGGTCGAGCGCGCTGCCCCGGTGGCTCCAGGCGGCGGCGGCGTCCGGTGCGGCCGCGGTGGCGCGGCGCAGCAGCCGTTCCGCCTCCGTGGGCCGGTCGGTGCGCAGAAGGAAGGCGCCGAGATTCGCCAGCGCATCCACCTCCGACGGCGCCAGGGCCAGCGCCCGCCGGTGGCTCCGCTCCGCTCCCTCGCGGTCCTCCCGCTCGGCGAGCAGATGTCCCAGATGGGCGTGCGCCAGGCCGAGCAGGGGACGGATGCGAAGGGCGCGCCGCGCGCAGGCCTCCGCTTCGCCCCCCTCGCCCCTCGCGCGCAGCAGGGCGGTGCGGTTGAGCCAATGCTCCGCCGCGTCCGGACGGAGCAGAACGGCGTTGCGCTGCGCCGCCAGAGCGGAATCGTGCCGTCCCAGCGTCTGACAGGCGTCGGCCAGCGCGGCGTGCGCGGCGGCGTTGCCGGGATCGGCCTTCACCGCCAGGGCCAGCACCGCCGCCGCTCCGCCGGCATCGCCCTGGCGATACCGCAGAATCCCCAGAAGGTGAAGAGCGGTGGGATGGTCCGGCACGGTGTCCAGCGCCGCCCGGCACCGGTCCTCCGCCTCCGTCAACGCCCCGTCGCGGTAACGGGCGATGGCCTCGGTGATCAGCGGCGCGACATCCGCCGACGCTGCGGGGGCCGCAGGAGCCACGGATGGACGGCTCGTCCCGGCCTCGACCGGCGGTGCCAGATCGCGCAGGGTCCGGGCGATCCGCGTCATCGCGCTTTCCAGCGTCTCGCCGGGGCGGGGCTGGAACAGCCGCATCGTCGGGTACCAGGGGCGGACCCCGGTGCCCAGTTGGGTCCAGTCGCGGCCACCGATGCGCCAAGCGGGCACACCCAGGGCTCCCGCCAATTCGCCGGTGGATACGGCTGGCGCGATGACCAGGTCGAGCGAGGCGGTCAAGGCCGCCGCGCCCTCGAAATCATCCTTGAGATTCAGATCGTCCCAGCGGTGGATGGTCACGCCGAACCGTGCCTCCGCCGCCGCGATCTCCGCCGCGCAGTCGCCGTATTGCAGATTGACGAAGACCACCCCTGGAATCGCGAACAGGGGCGCGAACGCCTCCAGAGTGATGTAGGCGGACTTCCGCTCGGTCGTCATCAGTTGGCTGCGCCAAGCGATGCCGATCTTCAGCGCAGGCCCCAGGGCGGCCAGCCGTTCCCGCCATAGGGGGAGGCGTTCCGGGTCGGGGATCAGCCAGGGACCGGCCGGAAAGCTCGCCACGTCCCGACGCAGAAGGCGCGGCAGAGCGCCCGCGGCGATATGGGCGTCGCAATCCGCCGGGACCAGCGTCTCCGTCCCGTCGGCGGCGGTGGTTTCCCCCCGGACGGTGGCCCAGGGAAAGGAACGGCGGAACAGGCTGACCAGCCGACGGTCGCACTCCAGGACGACCTGGCCGATCCGGCCCGCCGCCACGCGATCCGCCAGGGCGGGATAGCAGGAGGCGAACATGATCTCGTCCCCCACCCCCTGCTCGCGCCAGACCAGAAGGCGGGGTACGGCCGCACCGTCATCCCGCCAGAGCGGCGCGGCGATGGTGCGCTCCTGATGCTCCTTGGCTTTGAACCGGTCCTGATAGGCCTCCCAGCCTTCCCGCAGATTGCCCGTCGCCAGGCAGACCAGAGCGAAATTCAGCCGCGCGGCGGGCAGGGCCGGGGCGATGCGCAAGGCCCGGCGCAGGGCGCGCTCCGCTTCCGCCACCCGCATCGATTGCCATTGCAGCATGCCGAGGTTGGCATAGGCCTCCGCGTGCGCGGGGTCGATGGACAGGGCGCGCCGATGCGCGGTCTCCGCCTCCTGATTCCGTCCCAGCACATTCAGGGCAAGGCCCATTGTGGTCAGCGCGACGGCGCTCCGCGGCGCCAGACGCACCGCGCGCCGGTGCAGGCGCAGCGCGCCCTGCCAGTCGTCCCAATCCTTGAGAACGTTGCCGAGGTTCGTGTAGCTGTCCGGATAGTCCGGCTGAACGACCAACGCCCGGCGGTACAGCGCCGCGGCGGCGTCCGCCCGGCGCGCGGCGCGGCGGGAATTGCCGAGGTTGTTCAGCGCCTTTCCGTAGTCCGGCTGAATGGTCAGGGCACGCTGGAAAACGCGCGCGGCCGCCTCGGGCCGGTCGACGCCGTCGAGGCCGGTGCCGAGGTTGTTGAAGGCCACCGCATCGGCGGGGCGCAAGGCGATGCATGTCCGAAGCGCCGCCACCGCGGCGGCATGGTCGCCCAGGTCGAGCAGCGCCACGCCCAGATTGTTCCACGCCCCCATCAGCAGAGGGTCGCCGGACAGCGCGCCCCGATAGCGGGCGATCGCCTCCGCCAGGCGCCCGTCCCCCTGAAGCGCGCTGCCCAAATGAAAGAGCAGCCGGGCGTCCCGGCCGCCGTCGGCATCCACCGCCGGGGCCAGAACAACCGCCGCATCGGCGAAGTCGCCACGTTCGTTCAGAAGGGTCCCCAGGTCTCGCGCCAGCTCGGGGTCGGTCGGATCATCGGACAAGGCGCGGCGCAGGCACAATTCGGCGTCGGCATGGTTCAGGGCGCGCAACACGAGCGCCAGACTGCGCCACGCGCCGGCATGATCCGGCTGCGTCTGGACGACGCGGTAGAAGGCCAGGGCGGCCTCGTCGAGACGGCCGAGGCGCCGATAAAGAACCGCCAGATCGAAGCGGGTCGCCGTGCGTCCGGGATCGGCGCGCAGCGCCTCCTCGTAGGCCGCGATGGCGTCGCCGATCCGCTCCTGCCCCTGCAGAAGAAGACCGAGATTGCCGAGGGCCTCGGCATAGCCATGCTGAAGCGCGATGGCACGGCGGTAGGCGCGGGCCGCGGCGTCCGGCTGGCCCCGGTCGGCAAGAACATTGCCCAGACTGTTGTAGGCCGGAGCGAAGGACGGATCCGTCTCCAGGGTTGCCCGGAAGCACGCCGCCGCCCGCTCGGGGTGACCGGCCTGATAGGCGGCGATGCCCAACAAATGCCGGGCATCGGCATGGACCGGATCGTCGGACAGGATGCGGCGGTAGAGTTGCGACGCCCCATCCAGATTTCCCGCCTGGTGCCGGTCGATGGCGTCGGCCAGAAACGCGTCCGCGGATCGGCCGTCCAAACCCTCAACCATCGTGTCGATCAACCATTGTGTCGATCACGGCGCCGGATCGGCCGCCGGGCTTTCCGCCGCCCCTTCGGAGGCGTTGGACGAGGCGTCACCACCCTTGAACATCTTACGGCAGATTTTCAGCGCGCGATAATAATTGCGGGCCTCCACCAGCCGCTCGATCTCATCAAGGTCGTCGCGGCAATCAGGGCGGGCATCGCGCGTCTCGCCCAGTATCGCGGCGAAGCGCTGCAGGTTGAGCACCGCATCCTCTGGGAAAATATAGATAAGCTGGATGACGAAGTAGAGTTTCTTCTCGATGCAATCGATCTGCTCCTCCTTCAACACCTCGCGTCCGCGCAGGAAATTGGCGGTGTTGTAAAGGAAGAACGAGCCGGGACGGTCACCGGCCCCGATGACCGCACCGTTGATGATGACCTTCTCATTGGGGCGGAGAACGAACTTCAGAGGCATGAAACGGACCCGGTCCTTGTCTCGGCGGCGCGCGGAAACGGAAAGCGCTTGCCGGAAAACGCCGCACCAAATGAAACGGGCGGCGGCTTGCGCCGCCGCCCGCCGGGCGTAATCCTACCCGAACTCCCAGGCTTAGAACAGACGCAGGATCGACTGCTGCGACTGGTTGGCCAGCGAGAGGGCGATGGTGCCGAGCTGCTGACGGGTCTGCAGCATCAGCAGGTTCGCGCCTTCCTCGTTCTGGTCGGCCAGCGTCAGCTTGCTCGCGCCTTCCGTCAGCACGTCGCTGAACTCCTTGGTGAAGTTCTCACGGGTCGTGATGACGTTCAGGTTGGTCGACAGCGTCTGCGAAGACGACCGCAGGGTCTGCTTCGCGTAGTCGATGCTGGCGACCGCCTTGTCGATGTCGGCGCGGTCGGTCCAGTCGTTCTGCGCGTAGTCCAGACGCAGGCCCTGGCCGCTGGTGGTCAGGTTCTGGGCCTGCACCGTGATCGCGTTGGTGTTGCGCTCGTTGAGCTGCACCGTCAGATCGTTCGAGGTGTTGGCGTCGGTCACCTGCACCGAGACCAGGTTGGCCGCCGAGTTGGCTTCCGCCGCCTGCTTGATGCTCTTCTGATCGACGTTGAAGCGCACCGTGCCGGTGTCGAACGCGTAGGCGTTCTCGCCTTCCGCCAGCTTGCCCTCGCCGCGCTTGGACATGCCGTCGCGGGTCACCGTGGCGCCGCTCAGGTTGCTGACCGAGATCTGGATGTCGACCTTCTTCTCGATCGTCGAGACGCCGTTGCCGTTGTTGGCGGCCTGCTCCAGCAGATTGCGGTCCACCGTGAAGGACACGATGGTGCCCGACGCGAAGCTCTCGGAGATGCGCTTGGTGAGGGCGTTCTCGGAGGTGGCCTTGACGGTCATCTCGCGGGCCGAGTTGCTCGTCGTCGCGCCTTCCAGCGTGATCGTGCCGGTCGTGCTGACCGTGACGGTCTGGACGTCCTTGCCGCTGAGGCGGCCGTTGGCGCCCAGCGCGTTGTTGATCGACGCCTTCAGCTGGTTGGCGATGTTGGTGCGGGCGGTCTGGCCCGTCGCCACGTCGCCGGCGGTGGCGGTGTAGGTGAAGGTCTGGTCTTCGACGGTGATGGTGAAGCTGTCGCCGGCCTCGATCGTGCCGCCCATCGACACCTGGGTGAGCTGCGCCGTGCCCGACTTGGCCGCCTGGGTCGTGTTGGCGGCGATGGTCTGGCTGTTGTCGAAGTAGGTGATCGTGCGCGACTCGTTGCCGTCGGTCACGATGAAGGAGCGCTCACGGCCCTTCGCGCCGCGGACCTCGATCTGCACGTCGGAGAAGCTGCCCGCCGACGTCGACATCGTGCCGGACAGCTTCAGGCCGACCAGGCCGTGGGCCATCTCGGCGCTGTTGATCTCGCCGGCCGCGCCCTCGATGGAGCCGTCGCCCTTGACGCGCACCGTGTAGGTGTCGGTCGACACCACGTTGGTGACGCGGGCGTTCTCAATGCCCTGGATGGTGTTGACGGCACGGCGCGACTCGCTGGTGGAGTCCAGGCGCAGGCCGTTGCCGGCCAGCAGGTTCTTGCCACCGTAGGCGGAGTCACCGGCCAGCTTGTCGATCTGCTCCTTCAGAGCGTTGAACTGGTTGGCCAGCGACTTGCGGGTGGAGACGGAGCCGGCGTCGGTGCCCAGAGCGGAATAGGCGGCGGTGGTCAGACCGCGCGCCTGCTCGATCATGTCGTCGATCGAGGTCAGGCCCTTGTCGGCGGCCTTGATGGTGCTGATGGCCTGACCCATCGTGTCCTTCAGCGCGGTCAGGTCGCCGGCGCGCTGGGTCAGGTTCTTGGCGGCGAAGAACGACGTCGGGCCGTCAAGCGCCGAATTGATCTTGTTGCCGGTGGCGAGGATGTTCTGCTTCTTCGCGATCGAGTCCTGGACGCCCTGCAGCTGCAGCAGGTTCGTGCGCATCGACGACGAGAGGGAGATGTCGCTGGTAGCCATGGAGTCACTCCTTTTGGAGGATGTCGATCCGCACGACGGTGCGCGCACGGAGAGGGACTAATTCCCTCGGGCTACCGGTAGGCAATAAATGGGCCAGATCGAATTTGCCGCCCGGATGGGGAAAATGCTGCCTCTGGGCAAATCAGGGATCGGCAATTTTTGCCGGGTGCCCGGCAAGAATTGCCTCCCGCCCGGCACCCTTTGCCGGTTGCGCGTCCAGACCGGCAGATTCTGCCGGGCTTGCAGGAAGCGTCACCACCTCGCAGACGGCGAGCGGACCCGCGGTCATCGCAACGCTCCCCCACGACCAGCCGACACCGAAGCCGGAGAGCAGGAGGCGCAACGGCCCGTCGCGCAGCGCCTCATTCAGTTCGGAGGCCAGCGCCAGGGGAATGGAGGCGGAACTGGTGTTGCCGAATCCGGCGAGCCCGATCACCGTCTGGTCGGGCGTGGCGCCGAGCTTCTGCGCGAGGTGGCGGATCATCTGGGCGTTGGCCTGATGCAGGACCAGACGGTCGACCGTCTCCATCGTCCAGCCGGCCCGTTCCAGAACCGCGCGGATGTTGCCCGGCACCTCCCGCAGGGTGAAGGCGAAGACCTGGGTGCCGTCCATGAACAGGTGGGCGGCCTCGCCGGGTCGCCGCAGCCCGCCGCCGGGGACGGCGAGATAGGGCGCGCCGGCGCCGTCGCTGCCCAGCGCGAAGACCATGGGCGCGGCCCCCTCCTCCGCCACCAGCGCCGTCGCCGTCGCGGCGTCGCCGAACAGAGGCGCCACGGCGCGGTCGTCGGGGTCGAGCACGCGCGACGTCGTGTCCCCGGCGATCAGCAGGGCGCGCCGCCCACCCGCCGCCTTCAGCATCGCCGACGCCGTCCACAGGCCGTGGACATAGCCCGAGCAGCCGAGCGTCAGGTCGAGCACCGCCGCCCCCTTGCCCAGCCCCAGCCGATGGTGGAGGAGATAGCCCGAGGCCGGCAGGATGTGGTCGTGGGTCTGGGTCACCATGACCAGCAGATCGACGCTGTCCGCGGCCCAGCCCAGCCGGTCGAGCAGGCGCCGCGCGGCCGCCTCGCCCAGGTCGGAGGTGCATTGATGAGGAGGCACGAGGTGGCGGGCTTCGATGCCCGTCGCCTTGGCGATCCGGCGGGCGGCGTCCTCGCCGAAGCGGACGGCCAGATCCTCCACCGTCTCGCGCCGCTCCGGAACGCAGGCGACGATCCCGCTCAGGCCGACGCCCTCGATCACGCTGGCCACCATGGGGCGTCTCCTTCCGTCAGCCGGTGATGCCGCCGTCGACGACGATGGTCTGGCCGGTCACAAAGCCCGCCCCGTCGCCCAGCAGGAAACGGACCACCGGCACCACGTCGGCCACCTCGCCGAGCCGGCCCAGCGGCGTGCGCCGGACGATCTGGTCGCGCTGCCCCTCGGCCAGCGTGCCGGACATCTCGGTGGCGAGATAGCCGGGCGCGACCGAATTGACGGTGACCTGGAGCCGCCCGACCTCGCGCGCCAGCGCGCGGGTCAGCCCGTCCAGCCCCGCCTTCGACGCCGAATAGGCGGACAGGCCGGTGTAGCCCCGCTGTCCGATGATCGACGAGATGTTGACGATCCGCCCCGGCCCCCGCTTCACCAGCTTGGCGCGCAGGAAGGCGCGGGCGACCTGGATGGCGCCGGTCAGGTTGACCTGGATGACCTCTTCCACGTCGATCTCGGGAAAGGTCGCCAGCACGCCTTCGCGCGCGATGCCGGCGTTGTTGACGAGCCCCCACAGCGGCGCCGCGCCGCCCCAGTCCAGCGCGGCGTCCATGAAGGCCCGCACCGCCTCCCCGTCGCCGATGCGGCAGGGTTGCCAGAACAGGTCCGGACCGGCCAGCCGTTCCAGCGCCGCGCCCGAGGCGCGGCTGCAGGTGGAGACGCGGTAGCCGTCGGCCAGCAGCGCCTCGACGATCCCCAGCCCCAGCCCTCGGCTGCCGCCGGTGACGATGACGTGCCGTTTGCCGCTCATGCCGTTCCCTTCCGCGTCTTCTTGCCCGCCGCCCCCAGGGCGATGCTCGCGGTCATGGTCACCAGACGGGGCCGCGCGGCGGGGGGCAGGTCCGCCACGGCGGTGCGGATCGCGGCGCGCAGGGCCGCTTCCTCCACCCCCGGCGCCGGGACCACCAGAGCGGTCAGGATGTGGCCGGTCACTGGGTTGGCCGCGGGCTGGACCAGGGCATCCCGCACGCCCGGCACGTCCAGCAGCACCTGCTCCACCACCTCCGGCGACACCTTGACCCCGCCGACATTGACCCGCCCGTCCAGCCGCCCGGCGAACACGGCGCGGTCGCCGCGCACCTCCACGACGTCGCCGGTGGACAGCCAGCCCCCCTCGTGACCGAGCATCGCGCGGGGGCTCTCCACCTCCAGCACGCCGTCGCGCAGGCGCAGGCCCACCCCGTCGATGCCGCCGTCCAGCCAGGCGGCGGGAAAGCCGGCCCTGCCGTCGCCCACCGCGAAGAGGGCTCCGGCCTCCGTGGAGGCGTAGATGTGTCGCAACCGGGCCGCCGGAAAGCGCTCCGCCAGCCGGTCGAGCAGCGGCTGGTCGGCCACCTCCCCGCCCAGCGTGATGGAGGCCAGCGGCGGCGCCGCGCCGTCGAGCGCCAGCAGGAAGGCGCGCCAGAAGCTGGGGGTCGCGCTGATGTGGGTGACCGCGTGGTGCACGGCGAGGCGCGCCAGTTCCGCCGCCCCGGCGCCGGGCGCCGAAACCAGCGTCGCCCCCGCGGCCAGCGCGGTCAGAATCACCTGGAGCCCGGCGAAGGCCGCCGGCTCATAGGCCAGCAGCCAGCGCGCGTCCGGATCGGCGGCGCCGCGCAGACGCCCGCGCAGGCGCTGGAAGTCGTGCCGGATCAGCTTCGGCGCGCCGGTGGTGCCGGAGGTCTCCAGCAGCACCGCGAAGCCGGGCTGCGATTCCACTTCCACCTGAGCCGTGCCGCGGCGCGCCAGCAGCAATTCGACCCCGGCCCGCTCGGCGGCGACCAGGGCGGCGACCAGGGCCGGCACGCCCTGCGGCGGCAACACCGCCCTCCCGCCGGTCGCACGGAACGTCACCCCGAAGGCGTCGGCCTGCGCGGCGATCTCCGCCCAGCCGACGCTGCGCTCCGCCTCGATCAGGCGAACGCCGGGATGCAGCCAGGGGGGCGGAGGCGGCAGGCTCATGCGGACCCGGCAGGCACGCCTGGATGGCAGGGGGCCGGCCGGTAGAGGGCCGCCAGTTCCCCGACCGTGTTGAACTGGACGAAGCCGGCGCGGAAGGGGTCCTGGCCGGTGCGCTGCTCCAGCACCACCAGCAGCGTGGCAAGGTCGAGGGAATCGATCGGCAGCTCCCCGCCGAGGAAGCGCGTGTCCGGGCCGAGCGTCGGCAGGGCTTCCCCCTTGTCGGCGGCGATGCGGGCAAGCTCTTCGGCGATCAGCGCGAACATGGAATCGGTCATTGGGGGTCGCATGAGGAAAGGAAGTCGCGGAGGGTGGCCGTGACGGGGGTCGCCGCCTCACTATGCGGCAAGTGCCCGGCCTTGTCGAAGAGATGAAACGGCGCGCCGGGGGGACGGCGGTCGGCGGTCGGCACCGGGATGATGCGGTCCTCCCGCCCCCACAGGAGCTGGATCGGCATCGGGAAGGCCGCCCAGTCCACCGGGCCGGGCGACCGGTGCGCCTCCGCGAAGGAGCCGGCGATGATCCGCTCCAGAGCGGCACGGCGCCGGGGGTCGGCGGCCTGGGCGTGCATCACCTCGCCGACGCGCCCCGCCAGCAGCCAGGGCCGGGCAAACAGGCGGGCGGCGCAGTCCCGCCCCTCCTCCACCGTCTCCAGCGCGGCGACCCGCCGCAGGAATTCCAGGTCGAAGTCGGGGCCGAGACCGGCGCTGGCGATCAGCGACAGGCTCGCCACCCGATCCGGCACCAGCCGCGCCAGCTCCAGCGCGACGTAGCCGCCCATCGAGTGGCCGACGGCGTGGACGCGCGGGATCTCCAGCGTGTTCAGCAGGCGCAGCAGCCAGGGCGCGAAGGCGCCGACCCGCCCGTCCCCGACCTCCAGGGTCGAGGCGCCGTGCCCCGGCAGGTCCACCGCCAGGACCCGGCGGTCGGCGGCCAGCGCCGCGGCGTTGAACTGCCAAGTCAGCGAATCCCCGGCGAAGCCGTGCAGGAGCAGGGCCGGAACGCCGCCCCGCCCCATCGACAGATAGGCGGCCGGACCGCCCTCGATGTCCGCCCGTCCGCGCTGCGGGGAGCGCTCGATCCTTCCGGTCACCTGGAAGTCAGGCGGCCACGGCGATGCCGGCCAGACCCAGCAGGTCCTCCACCGTCTTCGCCTTGACCAGCTTCTCGCCCTCCACGACGTGGCCGAGCTTCTCGTCGACCAGGGCGATGAAGCTGATGACGGCCAGCGAGTCCCAGCTGTCGATCGAGTCGAGTTCTTCCGAACCCGTCAGAGTGCCGGGGTCCAGCTCCAGCATCTCGTCGAGCGCGAGCAGGAAATCCTTGCGGTCCATGGTGGTGTCTCCGTTTCAGTGGAGCGTGTTCTGACGCACGCTGCCGTTCAGGTCGGCCCATTCAGGGTGCTGGCGCAGAACTTTGCAACAATCCTGCCAGCCGAAGCCGGGATTTTCGGGAAGAAGCGCCCCCAGCAGGCGGCGGACCAACTCCAGGTCGGCGGGCTCGTCCACGCACCAGCGCTGGTCCAAAACGGTGCCGTCCTCCGGCGCCAGCGGAAGGCCGATGCGGAAGCGTTCCGGCCGGCGATAGAGGTGGGCGGTGACATGCTCGCGCTCCGCCGGCTCGGTGGCGTCGGCCGCGGCCGCGGCCAAGGCGGCGCGGGTGAAGACCTCCGCGTCCAGACCGCGCGGGAAGCGGGTGACGTCCAGGCTGAGATAGTCGAACGGCGGCGCCGCTTCCAGGAAGGCGGTCACCACGCGGTCCACTAGCGCCGGGTCGATCAAGGGGCAATCGGCGGTGACCCGCACCACCACATCGGCGCCCGCCATGGCGGCGGCCCCGGCGAAGCGCCCGAGCACGTCCTGCTCGTCGCCGCGGAAGACCGGCACGCCGAGCGATCCCGCCAGGTCCGCCACCGGGTCGTCGGTGTCGTTGACCGTGGTCGCCAGCACCAGCGCGTCCAGCGTCCGGCAGCGCGCCAAACGGCCCAGATGATGGGCCAGCAGCGGTTGCCCCGCCGCGTCCATCAGCACCTTGCCAGGCAGGCGGGTCGAGGTCATGCGGGCCTGCGAGATGCAGACGACGCGCGGCTTGTCCGTGGCGGCGCTCATTGCTGCTCCGGGGCCAGCATGTCCCAGCGCAGCGGCTCGCCGCGCTTCAGCGCGCGGGCGGCGCGGCGGCCGATCACGGCGGGGAGATGCTTCGGCTCCAGGCCGAATCCGGGGCGGATGGAGCGGACGCTGGCGGCGCCCAGCGCCTCGCCCGCCGCCACGTCCGCGGTGACGTAGAGGGAGCGGCGGTAGTCGCGCCCGCCCGCCTCGCTCGGCTTCCCCCCGTAATGGACGCGGCCCAGAGCCGCCCAGGCGGCGCGGACGGACTCGGCCATCGCCTTGAACTCCGCCGGCTCCAGCGAGAAGGCGCTGTCCACTCCGCCGTCGGCGCGGGACAGGGTGAAATGCTTCTCGATCACCACCGCCCCCAGGGCCGCCGCGGCCACCGGCACCGCCGCCCCGTGGGTGTGGTCGGACAGGCCGGCGGCGACCCCGAAGGCCTGCGCCAGATGCGGGATGGTGCGCAGGTTGCAGTCCTCGGGCGGCGTCGGATAGCCGCTGACACAATGGAGCAGCACGAGCGGCGCGTCGCCGACGGCCTCCACCGCGTCGGCGATCTCACCCAGCGTGGCGAGGCCGGTGGAGAGGATCAGCGGCTTGCCCGAGCGGGCGGCGCGGCGGATCAGCGGCAGGTCGTTCAGCTCGAAGGAGGCGATCTTGAAGGCCGGGGCGTCCAGCCGCTCCAGCAGATCGACCGCCGTGTCGTCGAAGGGGGAGCTGAAGATGGTCAGGCCGATCGCGCGGGCGCGCTCGAACAGCGGCCCGTGCCACTCCCAGGGGGTATGCGCTTCGCGGTAGAGGTCGTGCAGGGTACGGCCCTGCCACAGCCCGCCCTCCAGCAGGAAGCCCGGCCCGTCATGGTCGATGGTCAGCGTGTCGGCGGTGTAGGTCTGCAGCTTCACCGCGTCGGCGCCGGCCTCCTTGGCGGCGTCGACCAGGGCCAGCGCCCGGTTCAGGTCGCCCTTGTGGTTGCCCGACATCTCGGCGATCAGATAGGGCGGGTGGCCGGGGCCGATGGGGCGCCCGTTGATGACGACGTCGCGCGGCACGGGATGGGTCTCTCGGTGATGGTCGAGGGTCACTCTGCCACGGAAGCGGAGGGCGGGTCTTCCTTTTGTGCGGCGGCCCGGACAAGGTCCCGCGCCTCCTCGCCATAGGCCAGCAGGCGTTCGGTGCAGCGGTGGCGGTCGCCGACGGTCCGGAAGCGGACCCGCGACAGCTCCGCCTGCCGCTCGCGCAGCGCGGGGTCGGCGACGAGGGCGGCGGCGCGCTCCACATAGGCGGCGGCGTCCGGCACCGGGATTCCCGCCCCCGCCACGCTCGCCACGTCGCCCCAGGCCAGCGTGACCACCGGCAGCCCCTCGGCGATGGCGTAGGCGGCGCTGCCGCCGCCGCCCTGGCGCGACGGGTTGAGGTAGGCGTGGCAGCGCCGGTAGAAGGCGCGGATGTCCTTGAGATGGCCCAGGCTGCGCATCCGCGCGCCGTTGCTGCGCGCCGCCAGACGGGCCGGCAATTGCTCGACCTCCCCCGCGAAGACGATCACAGCACCGGGGCAGCGGTCGAGGATGGCATCGGCCAGCGCGAGGAATTCCGCGGTCACCTCCAGATCCAGGCGGGTGCCGACCACCGCGAAGACGAAGGCCGCGTCGCCCAGGTCGAGAGCGCCCCCGACCCCCGCCGTGGGGGGCGGCGAAAAGCCCAGCGTGAAGGGCCGGAAGCGCCGCGCGAAGGGGCCGCGATAGAGCGCCGGCATGGCGTCGGTGTGGTTTCCCTCCTCGTAGCCCAGCACCAGATGGGCCAATGAAATGGTCATGCCGGAGGTTGTGGGCAGGCAGACCACCGGACGCGCGTCGGTCACCGCGAACAGGTCGCCCACCACGTTGGCCCCGCCGAAGGTGACCAGCAGGTCGGGGTCGTAGCCGTCGATGGCGCCGACGATGGTGGACAGCTTGTCCTTGGAGAAGGCGCGGTCGGTGAAGGAGGCCATCTTCACCTGCCGGTCGAACATCTTCAGCGCGAAGACGCCCTCATAGTCGGCGACCATTTCCGCGATCATCGGCGGAACGAACAGGCTCTCGGCCCGCAGCGGCATGGTGTTGCAGTTGATGATGGCGACGTCGAGCCCGAAGTCGTCCTGGAGCCGGCTGGCGTAGTCGAAGCAGTCGCGCGAGGGCTGGTGCTGGTCGTTGGTGAACTGGTTGGTCAGGACCGCCACCCGGCGGATCGGCCCGTCGCGCGGCACATGGCGCGGCGGAACGACGCCCCAGCGCCGCGCCACCGCCCAAACCAGCTCCTCATAGAAGCGGAACAGGTCGCAGGGGCCGAAGGCGCCCAGCTTCTCCGGCGCCGACGCGGCCAGGAAGAGCTGCCGCGCCATGCACCAGTAGGTGTAGTGCATGAGCTGCGGCCCGACCCGCTCCCCGCCCAGCAGCAGATAATGGAGAATCCGCTCGTAGTGGTAGAGGTCGCCGGTCAGCTGGAACAGGACGGAGTGGAACAGCACCGTCTCCCCGGTCGGCGGGTCGCGGCGCAGCGCCTCGGCGATGGACAGGCGGGTATCCCGATCCAGTTCGCGGCGCATCCGCTCGCAGTGGGCCGTCAGCGCGTTCAGTCGATCGGCGTTGAACTGGCGCTCGGCCAGCAGCGCCTTCAGCGCGGCGGCCTGTTCCCCGGCGATGTCGGACATGCGGTTCCCCCAACCGGCGCCTGTGTTGCGCCCCGCCTCCTGATAGCCCCGGCGTGGTTAAGGTTTCAAGAACGCGCCGCGCGCCCGGCCAGAGCCGCCGCGACCTCGTCCGCCACCGCGGCCCAATCGCCGGGGCGGGGCTGGCGGAACAGGCGGGCGGTCGGGTACCAGGGGCTGTCGGCGCGGTCGAGCAGCCAGCGCCAGTCCGGCGCGTGGGACAGCAGCACCCACAGCGGAACGCCCAGCGCCCCCGCGAGATGGGCGGGCGCCGTGCAGGAGGACACCACCAGATCCAGCGACGCCATGATCGCCGCGGTGTCGGCGAAGTCGCGGATCTCCGGCGCCAGATCGGTGAAGGACGGAGGCATCGCCCGCTGCGACAACGCGTCACGGCCGGGGCCGAGTTGCAGCCCGAAGACCCGGCAGCCCGGCACCGCCAGCAGCGGGGCCAGCGCCGCCAGCCCCGGCGACCGCTCCCGGTCACCGGCGAACTGCGGGTTGCCGGCCCAGACCAGCCCGACCGTGAGGTCGTCGCCGGCCAGCCGCTCCCGCCACGCCGCGGTGCGCGCCGGGTCGGCGGTCAGGTAGGGGACGGCAGCGGGAATGGTCTCCAGCCGGGTGCCGAAGGCCCGCGGCAGGCTGAGCAGCGGGCATTGCCAGTCGAAGGGGGGCAAGGGCTCGCCGCGCCCGAACACCCGCTCCACCCCCGGCAGGCCGCGGAACAGGGGCACCAGATCGGCCCCGACCTCCAGCAGCACGCGGGCGCCGCGGGCGGCGACCAAGGGAGCGTAGCGGACGAACTGGATGGCGTCGCCGCGGCCCTGCTCCTCGTGCAGCAGAATGGTCCGCCCGGCGATGTCCTCACCGCTCCACAAGGGCTGCGGCAGCCCGCGCGGCTTGGTCGGGAAATCGGCAACGCGCCAGCGCGCCTCGTAATCCTCCCAGCCGCCCGTCAGGTCGCCGGCGAGGAGCCGCGCCAAGGAACGGTTCCAGCGCGCCTCGGCGCTGGACGGCTGAAGGCGGACGGCCCGGTCGTGCAGACGCAGGGACGCGGCGATCTCCCGCCGGTCGCGCAGCCGGTTCGCCAGACCGCTCAACGCGCTGGTGTGATCCGGCCGTAGGGCCAGCGCGCGGTGGAGCGCCCCCAGGGAACCGGGTTCGGCAAGCGACAGCGCGTGCCAACCGTTCGCCGCGTCCGGGCGCAGCCGCAACAGACGGTGCAGCGCAGCCACCGCCTCCCCCTCCCCACCCGTTTTGCGCCGGGCGGCGGCGAGAATCTCCAGCGCCCCGTCGTTCGCCGGGTCGAGCGACAGCGCGCGGCGCAGGGTCGCCGCGGCGGCGTCCCAGCGCGCCGCGTCATACTGGGCGCGGCCGAGATTGAGCCGGACCGTGGCGTCCTCCGGCAACAGGGCCGCGGCGTGCGACAGCGCCACCGCCGCCTCCGGGTCCCGGACGCGTTGAAGCGCCACGCCGAGATGGTGCCACGCCTCCCCATGGTCGGGGCGCAGCCGGACGGCGCGGCGCAGGGCGGACACCGCCTCGCCCGTCCGCCCCTCGTAGCGCAGCAGGATGCCGGCCTGGACCATCGGCTCGGCAAGATCGGGCTGGATGAGGGTCGTGCGGCGGTAGGCCGCCACGGCGAGCCCGCCCTGCCCCGCCTGCCGCGCCGCTCCGGCCAGCGGGAAGGCGAGGGCCGCCGAATCGGGGCAAAGATGCAGAGCGGCCCGGTATTCCTCGGCCGCCGCGGCGGGGTTTCCGCGGGCCTGATGCAGCATCGCGAGGTTGGCGCGGTATTCGGGCAGGCCGGGGCGCAGCGCCACCGCTTTTTCCAGCAGCCCGGAAGCCTGCTCCAGCCGCCCGCCCTGGGCGCAGAGAAGGCCGTAGAGGTGAAGGGCGTTCGGCTCGTCCGGAACGGCGTCGAGGATTCGCCCGTAGAGGGTCTCGGCCTCCTCCGTCCGCCCGGCGGTGTGGAGGTCGAGCGCGATGGCCAGCGCCTCGTCCAGCGTCGCCATGGCGCCCGCTCCGCTCAGGTTTCGCGGCCGCCGATCACGCTGGCGGCGACCGCCAGACTTTCCGGCGTGCCCATGTCGATGAAGCGGGCCTTGGCGATGTGGCCGTGCAGCGTGCCCGGCGGCATCTTGTGCAGAACGTCGCGGGTCAGCGAACTGGCCCCGGAGGCCGCGATGCGGTCGAGGAAGGCCGCGGAGAAGAGATAGACCCCGGCGTTGATCACCCCGCGCCCCGGCGCCTTGTCGAGGAACTGGCGGACCCGGCTGTCCGGCCCGACCTCCACCCGGCCGAAGCGGGCGGCGTCCTCGACCTCCACGCACAGCACCGACGCCTCGGCCCCCGACAGGCGGTGCGAGGCGACGAAGGCGCGCAGGTCGGCGTCGAGGAAGGTGTCGCCGCTCATCACCAGGACGGTGCCGGCCTTCAGGTCCTTGCGGATGTAGGCGAGCGCCGCGGCGGAGCCCATCTGGCTCGGCTCGATCTGGCAGACGACGTCCAGCGAGCGGTTGGTATCGCCCTGGGCCAGCCACGCCGTCACCCGGTCGGCCAGATGGCCCAGGCACAGCACGACCCGGCGCGCGCCGTAGGCCGCCAGATGGTCCAGCAAATGTCCGAGAAAGGCACGGCCCGCGATGGGCGCAAGCACCTTGGGCGTGTCGCCCGAGACGCCCCGCATGCGCGAGCCGAGACCGCCGGCAAGCAGCGTGACGTCGATGTCCGTCAAGGCTTCCTCAGGCCGCACCGTGCTTCCCCTCATGCTCCCGGCGCCGCGGCGCCGCCCCCACCCCCGCCGCATACCGCGTCGGCGGTGGATTGGTCAAACATTCGGTTGGGGTGACGGCGAACTTTCCCGGCCGACCGCCCAACGTAAGCCCCCCGCCGCATGGCCTATTCCGCGAAGGCCGCCAGCGTGGTTTCGCGCGAAAAGATATGGGGATGCCCCTCCCAATCGCTGCGCAGCGTCTCGAACACATGGACGTCGTGGAAACGGCCATATTTCTGGACATGTTGACGCAGAACCCCAACCTCGCGCGCCTTTACAACCCTTTGGATGCGGATGACCGTGTCGTTGCCCTCCATGAAATAATTGAAGAGCTTGTTCATCCCCAATCCGTAGAAACAATAGTCCATGATGAAGCAGTGCAGGAAGCCGGCGAGCCGCCGCCGGTCCTTCTCCTCCACGATGTACGAGCCGGAGGAGCAGCGCAGATGCACCCGGTCGATGTCATAGTAGGAAAGATAGCCGACCGGGCGGCCCTCATGCTCGATGATGAAATGGCGGAAGTCAGCGCGGGCGTCCATCGCGGCCAGCCACGCGCGCTGCCGCTCGACGTCCGGCTTCTCCAGATCGGTGAACATGAAGCGGGTGATCGACGGCTCGGTTCGCCAGCGCAGCAGCATCTCGGCATCGTCGGCCGTCGGTCGGCGGAAGCGGAACATGGACACTTACCCTTCGAACGCGTGCGGCGTCATGTCGCCAGATAGCCACCGTCAACCGGCAGCATCACCCCGTTGATCCAGCCGCTGGCCGGCGACAGCAGGAAGGCGATGGCCGAGGCCACGTCCTCCGGCTTGCCGAAGCCCATGGGATGGGCGGCGCGGATCGCCTCGAACTGCTCCGCCGTGGTGGTGCGGCGGAAGCGCTCCATCATCTCCGTCTCGACCATCGCCGGGGCGACGCAGTTGACGCGGATGCCGTCGCGCAGGAACTCCATGGCCAGCCCGCGGGTGGCCGAGACCAGCCCGCCCTTGGCCGCCGAATAGACCACGTTGCCCGGCTGCCCGATCTCCGCCGCGACGGAGGACACCAGCACCAGAGCCGCCGGCTCGGCGTGGCAGCCCTTCTGCCGCAGGCCGCGGGCCAGCGCCAGCGCACTCAGCAGATTGGCGTGCAGGATCGTATCGAAGAAGGCCTGATCGACGCCGCGCACCGGCTTGCCGACCTGCACACCGGCGCAATGGGCCAGCCCGGCGATGGGACCGCCGGCTTCCGCCTGCGCTTTGATCCAGCCGGGGATGGCGTCGCTGTCCGAAAGGTCGAAGGCCGCCGTCCGGTGTCCCTCGCCCGGCAGAAGCGCCAGCGTTTCGGTCAGTCGCCCGGCGTCGCGTCCGTTGAGGGTGACCCGTGCGCCGAGCCTCGCGGCGAGCAGCGCCGTCGCCCGTCCGATCCCGGCGGACGCGCCGGTGACAAGGACATGCCGTCCTGTGAGATCGACAAGCGGGTTCATGCCCTTAGTCATTCGACCGCCATGCGGGCGAGCCACGCCCGGTGGAAGGCGGCGATGCGCTCCTCGCAGGAGCCGAGGACGGCCGGGGCCTGGACCTGCTTCAGCCCCTTGTGGGCGGCTTCGGCCACGCGCTGGTCCTCGCCCAGGATGGTGCGGTTGAAGCCGGCGACGTTGGCCTCCACCGCCTTGCGCGCGGCCCCCCCCTTGGTCTGCGGCTTGGAGGTCTCACCCAGGAACAGGCGATAATGCAGATCGCAGCGGTCCGGCCCAACAGGATCGTAAGTCTGGACGCTCATCAGCGCACCGTGGGAGACGCCGATGGCGAGGTTGGGGAAGATCAGATAGTGGTCGTAGCTTTCCAGCCGGTCGCTGCGCGGCAGCCCCATCTTCTGGCTCACCCCGTCCCACCAGCGCGCCGAGCCGTCGGACAGCTGGCTGACGCCCCGCGAATGCTCGCCCTCGTAGGAGCAGATCCACACCTTCTTCACGTAGCCCTTGAAGGTTTCCGGGTGGGTGGCGTCGACGTGGTAGACTTCCAGGGCGCTTTCCAGCGCCGCCTTCCAGTTGGCGTTCCAGGGCAGAACGCCCTCGTCGATGCGGTCGGTGAACAGCTCCGACAGATGGTCGAGGACGGCGCCATAGGCGCCCAGCTGCTCGTCCAATCCCGGCCCGGCCGGCTCCAGCCGGACGAAGACGAAGCGGCCCCGCACCGCCACCTCGAACCGTGGCAGGGCGAGGCGCTTCTTCGCCGCGTCGTCCAGCCCAAAATGCTCGCGGTTGCCGGGGATGCCGACCGGGACGCCGTCGCGGTTGAAGACCCAGCCGTGATAGGGGCAGACCGGCTTGCCGTTGCCGCAGGGCCGCAGATGGATCAGCGAATAGCGGTGCGTGCAGACGTTGTGATAGGCTCGCAGCTCGCCGTCGAAGTTCTGGACCAGAACCGAGGTGCCGGCGATGTCCGCGGTGATGAAGTCGTTGTCGTTGCGCAGGTCGTCCGTAAATCCAACGAACATCCAGCAACGGCGGAAGACTCGCGCCGCCTCTTCGGCGTGATTGGCCTCGCCGGAGTAACGCTGGGGCGGGATCACCATGTCGGGCGGGAACGAAAGCCGGCTTTGCTGACCCCGGTCATCCATGGCTGATTCCATTTATCGGTTCGTTAATCATTCGACCCTAGCGTTCTTTCGGTTAATAGTCTCCGAATTCGCCCAAGTCCAGGACGGACGCAGCGGCGGCGGAGGGAGGGAGCAGCCGGTGAAGGCCATCATCGAGGGCGTGCGCATCGCGGGATTCCGGGCCGCCGTGCCGCCGCACCGCCATTCCTTCCTGGAGGACCATTCCCTCTTCACGGCGGAGGAGGCGGAGAAGCTGTTCGCCACCACCGGCGTGTACGAGCGGCGCATCGCCCCGCCGCACATCTGCGCGTCGGACATGTGCGTCGCGGCGGCGGAAGGGCTGCTCGCCCAGCTCGGCTGGGACCCGGCCAGCGTCGACGTTCTGGTCTTCGTGTCGCAGGACCCGGACTACAACGTCCCGGCGACCTCCTGCGTCATGCAGAAGCGGCTGGGGCTGTCGACCGGTGCGGCCTGCTTCGACGTCAATCTGGGCTGTTCCGGCTTCGTCTACGGCCTGTGGATGGCCGGGCGGCTGCTCGGCGGATCGACGGGCCGGCGGGCGATCGTCCTGTGCGGCGACACCAGCTCGCGCCACCTCGTGCCGGGCGACCGCTCCACCCTGCCGCTGTTCGGCGACGCCGGCGGGGCCGTGGCGCTGGAGGTCAGCCAGGGGGCCGCGCCGATCCACGTCGTCGTCGGCACCGACGGCGGCGGAGCGAAGAACATCTGGGTCAAGGCCGGCGGGCGCCGCAACTCGCTGGTGCCCGGCCGCGAGCCCTGGCCGGCGGAGAAGCAGGAGCGGATGTTCACCGACTCGCGCCTGTCGCTGAACGGGGCCGAGGTCTTCGCCTTCACGCTGCGCGCCGTGCCGCCGCTGGTCCGCGAGGCGCTGGAGTTCGCCGGCGTGGGGGTGGAGGACATCGACCTCTGCGTGATGCATCAGGCCAACGCCTTCATGCTGGAGCATCTGCGCAAGAAGACCAAGTTCCCGCCGGAAAAATTCCTCGTGGACATGCACGACTTCGGCAACACCAGCTCCGCCTCCATCCCGCTGGCGGTCAGCCACCGGCTGGGCGAGGCGCTGTCCACCGGCACGCGCAAGATGCTTCTGGCCGGCTTCGGCGTCGGCTGGTCCTGGGGCGCCGTGGTCGCCGACGTCGGGCCGATCCCCGCACCGGAAGTGCAGGAGATTCCCGACGACTTCCCCCTGCTGACCCCCTGAGAGCCGCTTGGCCATGCGCAACCCGCTCGACCTCACGGGACGGCGCCTGCTGGTGACCGGGGCCTCGTCCGACAGCGACATCGGGCGGGAGATCTGCCGGACGCTGGCCGGGCTGGGCGCCGCGCTGACGCTGGTCGGCCGACGCGCCGACGCGCTGGAGGCCACCCGCGCTCTGCTGGACGGGCCGGAGCGGCACGGCGTCGCCCCCTTCGACCTGACCGATCTGGACGCCATCCCCGGCTGGATGAAGGGGCTGGCCGAGGCGGGCGGTCCCTTCGCCGGTCTGGTCCATTCCGCGTCGGAGCAGGGCTACTCCGTGCTGCGGCAGGTCAACCGGGCGCAGTTCGACCGTTATTTCACGCTGAACGTCGGGGCGTCGCTGATGCTGGCGCGCGGCTTCCACCAGAAGGGCGTGTTCGCGCCGGGTGGCGGCTCGATCGTCTATGTCGGCTCGGTCGCCGGGCTGAAGGGGCAGAAGGGCCGCTCGCTCTATTCGGCGAGCAAGGCGGCGCTGGTCTCGGTGGCGCAATCGCTGGCGTTGGAGCTGGCCGACAAGCGAATCCGCGTCAATGTGGTCGCGCCGGCGGTGGTTCTGGGCGCCAAGGCGGAGAAGCAGTTCGCCATGCTGCCGGCGGAGCAGAACGCCGCGCTCGCCGCCGCCCACCCGCTGGGTTACGGCGCGCCGCAGGACGTGGCCGACGCGGTGGCCTATCTGCTGGCCGACAGCGGGCGCTGGGTGACCGGGACCGTGCTGCCCGTGGACGGCGGCTTCACCGCCGGGTGACGACCTCCGCCAGCGCCCGCGCGATGCGCAGGGCGCCCTGGCCATCGACGATCCCCGCCAGTTTGTCCGCCATGGCCCGCCGCCGCGCCGGATCGGCCCAAAGCTCCAGCGCCACGTCGGCGATCCGCTCCGGAGCAGCTTCGGTCTGTCCGGGCACCAGGGCGCACCAGCCCAGAGCCTCCGACTGGCGGGCGCCCTCCAATTGGTTGTCGGCGATGGTGACGAGGACGGCGGGCGTGCCGATGGCCGCCAATTCCCCGGTCGTGGTGCCCGCCGCCGAAACGGCCAGCCCGGCCTGCGCCATCAGATGCCCCATGCGCGGCGTGTCGTGGTGCAGCCGCACGCTGTCTTTGAAACGCTCCGCCACGGCCTCCACCGCCGCCGCGTCGCGCACCGCCCCGCCGACCGCCACGTCCAGCCAAACGCCCGATGGCAGGCAGGGGGCGAGGCGCTCGATCACCGGTGCCGTCAGCCCCAGCGGGTCGGAGCCGCCGAAGGTCACCAGCAGGCCGCGGCGCTCCTCCAACGGCGGCTTGGGCACCGCGGCGGCCTCCCGCACCTCCCGCCGCAGTGGGGCGTAAGCCGGGCCGAGCAGCAGCCGGGCGTCGGGGTTTCCCTTGCGGTAGGGCAGCGACGCGGCGTCCGGCGCGGCGTTGACGATCAGCCCGGCGTGGATCGGCTCGCCCGTTCCGGCGTCGTCGAAGGCGAGAACGGACAGCCCCATCCCAACCAGCCCGGCCCGCCAGCCCTCCGAGAACCCGTAGCCGTCCAGCACGATGGCGGAAGCGCCGGTTTCCGCCGCGACGGTGCGGGTCGCGGCGAGGTCGGCGGCGCCGCCGGCCTCCGCGTCGATCCGGTGAAAAGCCATGCCGGCCGAGCGCAGACGGTCCGCCAAGGCCGGCGGCAGGCTCGCCGCGGCGAAGTGGGCGTCGCCGCCCAGCTCCCGCACGGCTTCCGCCACCGCGAGGCAGCGCATGACATGCCCGGCCCCGATGGACGCCCCGGCGTCGGCGCGGAACAGCACCCTCACGGGCCGCTCTCCGGCGCTCAATGCAGGGTCGGGGCGTTCGGCCCGGTGGGGCGCAGCCGCGTGCGGGCCGAGGACAGGCAGAAGGCGTGCCAGTAGAGCGCGACCAGGGCGCCCGGCATGCTGTCCAGCTCATGCCCCGGCAGGGCGGTGATGCCCGCCGCGTGGGCCATGGCGGCGTTGGCGGCGTTGACGCTGTGCTGCGCCGCCGGACCGATCAGCGCCAGCGTCTCCGCCAGCGCGCGGACATCGAGGCGCAGGGTCGCCGGGGCGACGGTCACCTGGGCGGCGCCGTCGCGCAGGCGCCCGATGGCGATGTAGGCCTCCAGAAGGTCCGGCCGGTCCTCCGGACGGATCACGGCGGCGACCACGCGGTTGCCGGTCAGCGGGCCGGTGCCGTCGAACTCGAACACCACGGCCCGCTCCGCCTGCCGGGCCTCGGCCAGGGCGGCGGCGCGCTCCCCGGCGGAGACGCCGGACAGCCGCATCGCCTCCTCGAACATCTCCGGCCGGCCGCCGCCCTCGGTGTGGACGACCAGCGGCGCGTCCATCGTGGCGGCGATGGCGAGGCGGCGGGCCATGATGTTCACCGCCTCCTCCGCCGCGTCCTCCGAAGGCGTGTCCTGCAACAGCTCCGCACCCTTGCGCAGCATCACCTCGGCGAAGCTGATGTCCGGGGCGATGTCTGGGGTCATGGCGCGGTCTCCGTCGAAAGGGGTCGGCTGTTGTACGCCAGGGGCGGGGCCCGGCTCAATGATGGCCACGCTCAATGATAGCCGCCTTCAATGATAACCGATGGCGCCCGTCACCTTGCCGCGGAAGACCCAGTAGCTGTAGGCGGTGTAGACCAGGATCGTCGGGATCAGGAAGGCCATGCCGATCAGCAGGAAGACCTGCGTCTCCGGCGGGGCGGCGGCCTGCCAGACGGTGATGCCGGGCGGAATCAGCACCGGCCACAGGCTGATCGCCAGCCCCAGGTAGGACAGGGCGAACAGCCCCATGGCGAAAGCGAAGGGCAGCACCTCCCGCCCCTCGTCCAGCGCCCGCCACAGGCCGAAGGCGAGGAAGCCGACCATCAGCGGCACCGGCGACAGCAGCAGGATGTTGGGAACCGAGAACCAGCGCGTGGCGATGGAGGCGTCCAGGAAGGGCGTCCACAGGCTGACCGCCGCGACCAGAACCAGCACCACGATCAGCAGCCGGCGCGCCACGCGGAAGCACCAGTCCTGCAAAATCCCGATGGTCCGCCAGATCAGCCACGTGCTTCCCAGAAGCGCGTAGCCGGCGATCAGGGCCACGCCGCAGAACAGGCTGAAAGGGGTCAGCCAGTCCAGCATGGTCCCGGCGAAGTTGCGCCCCTCCACCTCGATCCCCTGAAGGAACGAGCCGAGAACCACCCCTTGCGCGAAGGTGGCGAGCAGCGAGCCCAGGAAGAAGGCCTTGTTCCAGAGATGGCGGCTGCTCCGCGCCTTGAAGCGGAACTCGAAGGCCACGCCGCGGAAGATCAATGCGATCAGCATCAACAGCAGCGGCAGATACATGGCCGGCAGGACGATGGCGTAGGCGATGGGAAAGGCCGCGAACAGCCCCGCCCCGCCGAGGATCAGCCACGTCTCGTTGAAGTCCCAGACCGGCGCCACGGAGTTCATCATGACGTCCCGCGCCTCCTCGCTCGGGGCGAAGGGGTAGAGGATGCCGATGCCGAGGTCGAAGCCGTCCATCAGCACATACATGAAGACGGCGAATCCAACGATGGCGACCCAGGCGAGGGTCAGCAGACTGCCTTCCATGGACGTCACTCCGCGGGTTCGATGGATTCGCCGGGCATCGACAGGGGCCGCTTCGGCTGATGGCCCTGCGCCACCGCCGGGACCTCCAGATCCTCGTCGTTCAGCCGCGCCGGGCCGATGGTCAGAAGCCGGAACAGGTAATAGGTCCCGGCCCCGTAGATGACGGTGTAGACCGCCATGAAGACGATCAGGGAGGTCAGCACCGCCCCACCGGTCAGGGCCGGGGTCACCGCGTCCGCCGTGCGGATCATCCCGTAGACCACCCAGGGCTGGCGTCCGATCTCGGTCGTGAACCAGCCGGCCAGGATGGCGACGAAGCCCAGCGGCATGCAGCCGACCAGAACCTTGTGGAACCAGTGCGGGCTGTAGAGCTTCCCGCGCACCCGCTGCACCAGATGGATCAGCGCCACCGCCAGCATGACCATGCCGATCCCCACCATGATGCGGAAGGTCCAGAACAGGATCTCCGGGTTGGGCCGGTCCGCCACCGGGAAGCTCTTCAGTCCGGGAACCACCCCGTCCCAATCGTGGGTCAGGATCAGGCTGGACAGGGCGGGAATGGCGATTTCCGCGTGGTTGGCCTCCGCCTCGTTGTCGGGGATGGCGAACAGGATCAGCGGCGCCCGCGCCCCGCCCTCCCAATGGCCCTCCATCGCGGCGATCTTGGCCGGCTGGTGCTCCAGCGTGTTCAGCCCGTGCAGGTCGCCCAGGAAGATCTGCAAGGGCGCCAGGACGGTGATGAGCGCCAGCGACATGCTGAGCCCGACCCGCGCGTGGTCCAGGAAGCGGTTGCGCAGCAGGTAGAAGGCGCTGATGCCCGCCACCACGAATCCGGTGGTCAGGAACATCGCCGTCAGCATGTGGGCGAGCCGGTAGGGGAAGGATGGATTGAACACCACCGCCCACCAGTCGGTGACGAAGAACCGCCCGTCCCGCAATTCCGCCCCGGCCGGTGTGTGCATCCAGCTGTTCGCGGACAGAATCCAGAAGGACGAGATCACCGTTCCCGTGGCCACCAGAACAGCCGCCAGGAAATGGACGCCCCGCGGCACGCGGTCCCGCCCGAACAGCAGGATGCCGAGGAAGGCGGCCTCCAGGAAGAAGGCGGTCACCACCTCGTACTGGATCAGCGGACCCAGCACGTTGCCGACGATGTCGGACCAGCGGCTCCAGTTCGTGCCGAACTGGTAGGTCATCACGATTCCCGAGACCACGCCCATGCCGAAGGAGATGGCGAAGATCCGCGTCCAGAATTCCGACAGGCTGCGGTACAGCGCCTTGCCGGTCATCAGCCAGCGCGCCTCCAGAACCGCGATCCAGCAGGCCAGACCCACCGTAAAAGAGGGGAAAAGGATGTGAAAAGAAATCACGAAAGCGAACTGGATTCGTGACAGAAGCAGGGGATCGAGGTCCATGGCCGCGGCCCTCCGTTGGCGGTCACCGGGCCGAATCCAGCCGACCCGACGCGACCCCCAACGCGGCCTGTCGCGCAGAGTTCCCGTTTTCCGGCTGCGGATACTTTCTTTCCCCCCACCCCTTGAACGGCGGCGGCGACCTCTTATTTCTAAGCTCTTGCCGACATCCACACAGTCACGGCCGGCCCTGGGCCACAGCCGATCCCACCCCGCTCCGATGGCCCCGCCGGCCAGCCGGAACGGAGGCCATCGGTTCATTGCAGGGTGTTTCCCGAGGATGCCGGAATCAGGAGAAGCTCTTTGACGGAACTGGCAGTTTCTGGCGAACCCCTCACCCTCTTTCTAAAAGAAACCCGCAAGTACGACTACCTCACCCCCGAGCAGGAACGCGACTTCGCCATCCGCTGGCGGGAGCGGCAGGACCGCCGCGCCCTCGACAAGCTGATCGGCAGCCACCTCCGGCTCGTTTTCAAAATGGCCCGCGGCTATCAGGGCTACGGTCTGCCGCTGTCCGACCTGATCGCCGAGGGCAACGTCGGCGTCATGCAGGCGGCCCAGAAGTTCGACCCCGACAAGGGGTTCCGCTTCGCCACCTACGCGTCCTGGTGGATCCGGGCGGCGATCCAGGAATATGTGCTGCACAACTGGTCGCTGGTGAAGATCGGCACCACGGCGGCGCAGAAGAAGCTGTTCTTCAGCCTGCGCCGGCTGAAGGCGCAGTTGCAGGATGCCGAGAACGGCAGCTTCGGCGGCGACCTGTCTCCGGAAGCGGTGGAGAGCATCGCGACGGAGCTGGACGTCTCCAAGGCCGACGTGATCGAGATGAACCGCCGCCTGGGCACCGACCGCTCGCTGAACGCCACCCTGGCCGAGGATGGCGACAGCGAATGGCTGGACCTGCTCGCCGACGAGAGCCCCGACCAGGAGGCGATCTTGGCCGGCGCGGAGGAGCGCAAGCGCCGTCAGCAGTTCCTCAAGTTGGGGCTGGGCGTTCTGGACGACCGCGAGCGCCAGATCCTGGTGGCCCGCCGCCTGCGCGACGAGCCGCTGACTCTGGAGGAACTGAGCCAGCACTTCCACGTCTCGCGCGAGCGCGTGCGCCAGCTTGAAGTGCGCGCCTTCGAGAAGGTCCAGAAGGCGGTGATGGCCCAGGCCCGGCAGGTTCCGGGCACCACCGGCAAGGCGCTGCTGCCGGTGTGAGGCATTCCCTCTCCCGGGCCCTCTCCCGCCCCGGGAGAGGGTAATTTTTCAAGGCGTGAAATTTTTCAAGGCGCGACGAAGCGCGGCGGTTCCGGCAGCACGGAGGACCGCCGCCGCACGCCGCGCAGCGCGTGATCCACCGCAGCGATCTGCTCCTCCACCGAAATCAAAATCTGCGACGTGACCTCCAGCGTCCGGTCCTCGTAGACCCAGGCGTCGGGATGGCGGTCGCTCCAGGCGGCGATGGTCCGGTCGCGCTCCTGCAGCAGGCTGAGAATCTGCGGCCGGAACAGCCGCATCATCGCGGTGATCCAGCGGTTCGCCGGCCAGGACGGGCGGGCGTGGTCGACGGTGAAGCCGTCGAGCATGCGGATCACGTCGTCGGCCGCGTACCACGTCTCCCCCGTCACCCAGCGGTTCGTCGTGAACAGGCGCACCGGCTGCCCCGCCACGTCCATGGCGATCCCTACCAGATGGGACAGCGCGTCGTTGGGGTTGTCCGGCTCCTCGTAATCCCGCAGCGGCACCGGCTCCATGCCCGGCGGCATGCCCAGCGGGCGCAGGAAGGTGTGGAAGTGGCCGTGCTCGCCGTCGGGCCGCTCGTCCTCGGGGTGGCAGTGGTAATAATACTGGGCGTGATACTCGGCGTCGTAGACGTCGCCCGGCGGGTAGTGGCGCCATTCGTAGAGCGTGCCGTGCCCGCGCAGAAGCTCCCCCACCACCGTGTCGCCGGTCTTGGCGAGCACGCGCTGGCACAGCCGGACCTCCCGCGCGGCCTCCGACATCGCCTGCAACTCGTCGCGCGAAAGCTCCGAAAGCTCGATCATCGGATGCTCTGCCCCGTCAGCCCCTGCCCTTCCTTGATCCCTATTACGTATGAGGCTTTGTACGCTTAGCAAGCGCTTTCCTTAACGGACGCCCGCCGCGTTGGTCCGGCCGGCGTCCGCACGGAACACCGCCTCGCCCCGCCGCAGGGTCCATTCCACCAGCGCGCCTTCCACCTGCCCCAGGGCCGTGTTGAAGGCGGCGATCACGTCGGAGAAATCCGTGCCGCGCACCGGCACCACGGCGTCGAAGGTCTCGCCCGCCTCGATGGTGCGCTGGGGCATGGCGACCAGCTTGGCCGACAGCCGCACCCGCACCCGGTCCGGCACCGTGGCGTTGGCGGTGGTGAACTCCGCCTGGAAATCGCGCAGTTCCGTCTTCAGCAGGAAATCGGAACGCAGGCCCGCCGAATCCCGGCCGACCGAGACGATCCGCCGGCTGTCCTCGAAGGATTGGACGATCAGCCCCTGCACCATGTTCGGCGCCCGGTCGGCCCAGGACACCCCGGCGAAGTAGTCGAGAGCGGTGGCGGAGCGGGTGACCGCGATGCGCGGCGTGTCGATGCCGGCGCTGGCCGCCGGAGGCTCCACCAGCAACTGCCAGCTCACCCGCGGCAGCCCGGACTCGGCCACGGTTCCCGGCGTCAGGGTGTAGAGGCTGGGCGCGGTGGGGTTCAGCGCCGCGCAACCGCCCAAGCCCAGCGCCAGCAGGGCCGCTCCCATCGCGTTCTTGAAACGGCTCGTCATCGTCCACGCACCTCCACGCCCTGGCGGGTTCCGCCGAACAGGAAGTTCGACGGGTCGTTCTCGATCCGCGTCACGACGCGGGACAATTGCCCCGACAGGTCGCGCAACTGCGAGATCAGCAAGGTCAGTTCATACAGCCCGCCGCCGGTGAAATCGCGCAGCGCCCCGCGGTTCTCGCCGATCATGGCGTTGAGCTGGTTGGCCGTCTTGTTCAGCGATCCGGCCAGCGTGTGCAGGTCGCCGGTCAGCGTCTTGGTGCCGCTCTCCACCGCGGCCAGCGTGCGCTGCGCCTGCTCCATCGTCTGGCCGAGCTGCGGACCGACCGTCTCGAAGCCCTGGAGCGTGCGGTTGGCCTGGGCGAGCGTGCTGTCCAGCCCCTGGCTGGCGCGGGCCAACTCTCCGGTCAGGTCGCGGGTGTTCGCCAGGATCTCGGCGATGGCCGCCTGGTTCTGCGGGGTCAGCAGGTCCGCCACCCGGTTGGTCAGGTCGAGAGCGCGGTTCAGAAGCTGCGGGGCGGCGTCCACGAAGACCGTCAGCGACGACGGGCGCGACGGGATCACCGGGATGCCGCCGTCATGCGCGGTGCGCAGAAGCTCGCTCATCTCCGTGCCGCCGGAAATCTGGACGTAGGCGCCGCCGGTGATGCCCTGGACCTCCAGCGAGGCGATGGAGTCGGTCTTGATCGGCGTGCCTTCCTGCACCTCGATCCGCACGCGCACGCGGCTGACGTCGTTGGGGTCCAGACGGATGTCGGTCGCCGTGCCCACGGGGATGCCGCGGTAGCGCACCGGGCTGCCCTCCTGCAGGCCGGTCACCGAGCCGGTGAAGTAGATGTAATAGGGCTGGCGCGTCTCCTCCAGCTGGATCTTGGCGACCCAGACGGTGAAGACGAAGAGGCCGGCGAGCAAGGCCAACACGAAGCTGCCCACGAGGATGTAGCTGGTGCGGGTTTCCATGGCGTCCGGTCAGCTTTCTGCATGGCGCGCGGCGCGGCCGCGCGGTCCGTGGAAATAGTCGTGAATCCAGGGATGCGGGTCCCGGAGATGCTCCTCCAGCGTGCCGACCCGGATCTTCTTGTCCACCAGCACGGCGATGCGGTCGCAGATGGAGGTCAGGCTGTCCAGGTCGTGGGTGACCATGAAGACGGTCAGGCCCAGGCTGCGCTGGAGGTTGCGGATCAGCTGGTCGAAGGCGGCGGCGCCGATGGGGTCCAGCCCGGCGGTCGGCTCGTCGAGGAACAGGATGTCGGGGTCGAGCGCCAGCGCGCGGGCCAGCCCGGCGCGCTTGATCATGCCGCCCGACAGCTCCGACGGGAACTTCGCCCCGGCGTTGGGCGGCAGGCCGGACATGGCGATCTTGACCCGCGCGATCTCCGCCGCCAGCGCCGCCGAGAGGTCGGTGTGCTCGCGCAGCGGCACCATGACGTTCTGCGCCACGGTCATCGAGCTGAACAGCGCGCCGTTCTGGAACAGCACGCCGGTGCGCGCCTGGAGCGCCACCCGCTCCGCCTCCGGCAGGCCGGCGGTGTCGTGGCCCAGCAGCTCGATCCGGCCGTCCGCCGGGCGGATCAGGCCGAGGATCTCCTTGAGCAGGACCGACTTGCCGGTGCCGGAGCCGCCGACCACGCCCAGCACCTCCCCCCGCCGCACGTCGAGGTCGAGCCCGTCATGGACCACCTGCGGGCCGAAGCGCGTGACCAGCCCGCGCACGCGGATCACCGCGTCCTGCGCATCCGGTTGTGTGTCGTCAAACGGCGCCACGGCCCCTCACAGCCTGAGGAAGGAGAACAGGACGGAGAAGACCGCGTCCAGGACGATCACCAGGAAGATGGACTCCACCACCGACTTGGTGGTCAGCGTGCCCACGCTCTCGGCGCTGCCGGAGACCTTCAGCCCCTCGTAACAGCCGACCATGGCGATCACCAGCGCGAAGACCGGCGCCTTCACCAGTCCAACCAGGAAATGCGGCAGCGTGACGGCGCCGTGAAGCTGGCGGATGAACTGCCCGAAGGTGATGTCCAGCGTCGCGTAGCTCATCACCGCACCGCCGAACAGCCCCATGATGTCGGCGTAGAAGGCCAGCAGCGGCAGGGTGATCATCAGGGCCAGCGCGCGCGGCACCACCAGAAGCTCCACCACGTCCAGACCCAGCGTGCTGATGGCGTCCACCTCCTGGTTCACCTTCATGGTGCCGATCTGCGCGGTGAAGGCCGAGCCGGAGCGCCCCGCCACGATGATCGCCGTCATCAGGATGCCGATCTCGCGCAGGATGGACACGCCCAGCAGATTGACCACGAACAGCTCCGCCCCGAAGCGGCGGAGCTGGTCCGCCCCCTGGAAGGCCAGCACCACGCCGATCAGGAAGGACAGCAACCCGAGGATCGGCAGGGCGTTCAGCCCGGTCTGCTCGATGTGGAACATCACCGAGCGGAAGCGCAGCCGCCGCGGATTCACGATCAGCCGCCCGAAGGTGATGGCGATGAGGCCGAGGAAGGACAGCAGGTCCCGCCCCTCGCGCAGCCCGTCCACGGCGGTGCGCCCGGTGCGCTCCAGCATGTCGATGATGGGGCGGTGCGTCTGAGCCCGCTCGACCGGCGGGGGGCCGACCTCGCGCACGGCGTCGAACAGGGCGGCGTGCTCCGGGCGGATGGCGGCCAGATCGACGCCGTGGCCCGCCGCCTTCAGCCGGTCGGAGAGGGCGGACAGCAGATAGGCGCCCACCGTGTCCATGGCGTCCAGCCGCGACAGGTCGAGGCTGACCGCCCCGCCGCCGTCCAGCGCGAAGCCGTCGAGCGTGCCCGACAGGGACCCGGCGGCCTTCAAATCCCATTGACCGAGAGCCGTCAGCCGCCACTCACCGTCGCCGGCGCGCGACGATTCCAACCACGCCCTTTCGCGCGCCATGCCCCGTCCTGCCCTTCCCTTCCGGTGCCGCCATGCGGCGATGCTCATGCTTGTGGAGAGGAACTTGGCCGCAAGCCCCCCCGATGGTCAACCTCAAGCCGGGGAAAAACAGCCGCGCAGCGGTGGTTTGCACGCCGAGGTCCGCCCCGATAGTATGGCGCCGCCGTTGCACAGGAACCTTTTCACCATGCCGAACCCCATCGATCTGAAGAACCACATCCGCGGCATCGCCGACTTCCCCAAGCCCGGCATCCTCTTCTACGACATCTCCCCGCTGCTGGCTCACGCCGAGGCGTGGAAGGAAGCGGTGGACCAGCTGGCCGAGGCGCTGCGCCCGCACAAGCCGGAGCTGCTGGTGGGCATCGAGTCCCGCGGCTTCCTGATCGCCGCCCCGCTGGCCCTGGCGCTCGGCACCGGCTTCATCATGGTGCGCAAGCACGGCAAGCTGCCCGGCGACAAGGTCGCCCACTCCTACGACCTGGAATACGGCACCGACACCATCGAGGTTCAGGCCGACGCCGTGAAGCCCGGCCAGCGCGTGGTCGTCCTGGACGATCTGCTGGCGACCGGCGGCACCATGGCCGCGGCGATCAGCCTGCTGCGCCGCGTCGGCGCCGACGTCCGCGCCGCCGCCTTCCTGGTCGAGCTGACCTTCCTCAACGGCCGGGACAAGCTGGATGTGCCCAGCGTCTCGCTGATGAGCTACGATTCGTAAAAAGCGCCTTCCGGAAAGGCGTCTGCCTATCCTTTGTGCGGAAGCAGCGCGACACGGTCCCTTCTCCCCTCTGGGAAGAAGATCAGGATGAGGGGGCGCCGGAGGCGGCCCGCGTCACGCGGTGAAGGCTTTTCTCCGCCCCGCCGGGCGTAAATCCCCCTCACCCAGCCCTCTCCCCAGAGGGGGGAAGAGGGTTTGGACCGCTCATGGCACAGCGCTTGCGAGAGTTGCCGGTCACAGTTGCTCGGCAGGGCGCCCCATGACCCATATGGCCCCGGTGATTCTCGAACAGCCGCCCCTTCTGGCCGTCCGGCCTCCCGAAACCGTCTCCATGCGGACACGCGACGGCTTGAGGCTGGACGCCGACCTCTACCGACCCGACGGCGTCGGTCCCTGGCCGGTCCTGCTGCTGCGTCTGGCCTGCGGGCGGCGCACGGCGATGACCAGCCATTACGCGCACCCGCGCTGGTACGCCGCCCGCGGCTATGTCGTCGTGGTGCAGGACGTGCGCGGGCGCGGCACGTCGGAGGGCCGTTTCCGCCCCTTCGAGGCGGAGCGCGAGGACGGCGCCGACGCGGTGGCCTGGGCGGCATCCCTGCCCGGTTCCAACGGCACCGTCGGCATGTATGGCAGCGGCTACGCCGGGATGGCGCAGCTTCTGGCCCTGGCAGAGCGGCCCGCCGCGCTGCGCGCGGTGGTGCCGGCGCTGGCCGGCTGGGACGTCTTCACCGACTGGGCGACGGAGGGCGGCGCCTTCCGGCTGGCCGACGCGATGGGCTGGGCGCTGCACTGCGCGGCGGAGTCGGCCCGCCGGCTGGAGGACGGCGCGGCCTACCGCGCGCTCCTGGAAGGGATCCGCGCCCTTCCGCTGGACGACGAGATCCCGTCCCGCCCGCGGGTGCTGCGCGACTACGCGCGCCACTGCCATTACGACGACTGGCTGACCACGCCCGGACCGGGCGGAAGCTGGGACGAATTGTCGCCACGGCACGCCCTGTCAGGCGGCGTCGGCGAGGTTTCCGTTCTTCAGATCGGCGGCTGGTACGACCCGCGCCTGACCGGCACCCTGGCGGCGCACGAAGCCCTGTCCGCCGGCGGCGACGGCACCGTCCGCCTGATGGTCGGCCCATGGGATCGCCAGGGCGTGGCGCTCCACCCCCGGACCGAGGGGTCCCATGGCGACGGTCGGGCGCCGTCCGACCTGCCGTCCTTCGACGCCCTGCAGCTCGGCTGGTTCGAGCGCTTCCTGAAAGGGGAGATGAACGGCGCGGACCGCGGCGGCCCGATCCGCCTGTTCGACGTTCTGGAGCGCCGCTGGCGCGACCTGCCGGCCCTGCCGCCCGCCGCGCTGCCGCTGCACCTGTCCAGCGACGGCCTCGCCACGCGGCAAGGCGGCGCTCTGCGCGAGGGCGTGCCGGACGAGTCCTTCCTTGATGTGCTGGTCCACGACCCGCGCGACCCGGTGCCCACCGTGGGCGGCCACGCCGTGCCCGACGCCGGCCCACGCGACCGCGCCGCCGTCGACACCCGCCCCGACGTGGCGGTCTACGACACCGCCCCGCTCGCGGCGCCGCTGACGCTGTCCGGTCAGGCATCCCTGGAGATCTGGGTGGAGGCCGACGCGCCATCCTTCGACGTCAGCGCCGTCCTGTCCGCCGTGCTGCCGGACGGGCGCGTGCTGCCGCTCAGCCAGGGGCACGCGCGGGTGGAGCCGGGCGGCGAGCAGCGACCCATGCCGGTGGCTCTGCGCGCCCTCTGCGCGACGCTGCCGGCCGGAAGCGCGCTGCGCCTCAGCCTCGCCGGGTCCTGCTTCCCGGCCTACCCCGTCAATCCGGGAACCGGGGCGGAGCCGGGCGAAACCCGGCTGGTGGACGCGCAGCCGATCACCCTGCTGATCCACGGCGGCGGCGCCCGGCCGTCGCGCCTGCTGCTGCCGGCGCGGGGCTGACCGTCACGTCCCGTCAGGGACGCCGGCCGTAGCCCTCCTCCTCGTGGGCGGCGCCGAAGCCGTCCTCGTCCGGCTCGAAATCGCGGAGGGCGCGGGCGGCGCTGCGCAGGCACAGGTTCAGGCTGCGGTCGAGCAGGCGCATCATCAGGTCGCGGAACGGCGTCTTGTCGCCGAGAGACCAGGCGCGCTCCACCATCGCGCCATACATGTCGCGATCCTCCTCGGTCACCACCACCGGCGGGAAACCGGCGCGGTTCAGGATGAGGTTGCACAGCAGAAGCGCGGTCGCGGCGTTGCCCTGGAAGAAGGGACGGACGCTCATCAGCCGGTGATGCGCCTCGAAAGCCGCCTCCGGCCCCGGCTCCGTCCGGCGCAGCCAGCCCGACAGCGCCGACATCGACACCCGCACCTTCGCCGGATCGGGGGAGGCGCCGGCGTCGTCCTTCAACGGGCCGTCACGGTAGCGCCCGGCGTTGGTGTCGATTCCCTGGTACAGCACGCCGTGGAAGGCCGCGATGGTGCGCTCCGTCACCACCCCGCCGCCCTGGAAGGACAGGCGGGCCATCAGTTCCAGCGCGGCGCGGTGGTTGAGCGCGAGGCGCTGCGGGTCGGCCGGACGGCTGCGCAGAACCGCACCGCGGTCGAGCACCATGCGGATGTCCTCGGGGGACAGTTCCACCCCTTCCACGAGGAGGCAGGCGGTGGTCAGGCCGCGCTCGAAGCGGTCGGCCAGATCGCGGACCACCGGCAACGGCATGGGCCGGGCGTCGTCCAGAACCCGCTTCTTCTCCAGAATATCGTCCAGCAGCGCCATTGTCCCGAACTCCGCAGATCCCTTGCATTTTCATAATGCCTGGACGCCGCGCGGGGAAGCACATCCTTTGCCGCCCCACAAGGTCAACAGGGTGCGGTGCAACCTCCGGCCTGCGGTTTTTTGCCGCTTGTGCCGCCGCGGTTGCCGGTTTTAACATCGCATTACAAGATTTCCGCGCCCCCTATACTCGCCTGACCCGGCCCTCTGAAAGGATTGATCCGATGCAACATGTTGCCTGGGATAAATCGATGAGCGTCGGCGTCGAAATTCTCGACGACGACCACAGAAAATTGCTCGACATGTTCAACCATCTTCTGAAGGCCGGCATCGCGGAGAAAGACCGCGCCAGCCTGTCCGGGCTGCTGGGGGGCTTGCAGGAATACACGACCGTGCATTTCAAGCGGGAGGAGGCGCTGATGGAGCAGCAGGGCTATCCCGGCCTCGACGCCCATCGCGCGGCGCACCGCTACTTCATCGACGAGGTTCACAAACTGACCCTGGACGATGACGACAGCAACGAGATGATGCTGCGCATCGACCTGATCCTGCTCCTGAAGGAGTGGTTCATCGAGCACATCCAGTCGGTGGACAAGCAGTACAGCCCCTTCATCGCCGAAGGCACCGGCAGCACCGCCCACTGAGCACAGGCTGAGCAAACGCGCGAACGCCCCCGCTCCGGCCTGGAGCGGGGGCGTTCCGTCAGCGCTCAGCGGCATCCGGCCATCTATGGCCATCAAATGGCCATCGTGCCGCCCGGCTCGCGAAGGCGCAGATTGTTCTGGACGTGACGGACGCCGGAGATGGCGTCGGCCAGATCCTCGGCGCGGCGCTTGGCCACGCGGTCGTCCACCGTGCCGTCCAGAGTGACCTCGCCGCCCGACACGGACACCGTGATGTCCGTGGCGTCGAGATAGGGGTCCTCGGTCAGCCGGTCGTTCAGATCGTCGAGGATCCGCTCGTCCGACCGGGTGTAGCCGCGAGGGCCGCGCCCTCGGAACTGGGCGCGCCGCTCGTCCTCCTGGCGGCGGCGCTCGGCGTCGTCGTTGCCGAACCAGGAGGCGACCTCGTCACCCGCCTGCTCCCAGAAGTTGCGCTCCCGCGCCATGCCGATGGGTTCGTCGCGGTAGCGCTCATCCCGGATGCGGTCGTCGCGATGCCAGCCGCGCTCGGCGTGGCCCCAATCGCTGCCCCAGCGGCGGCTGGGATCGCGCCCGCCGGAACCGCCGCTTTCGTAGTCACTCCGGGGGTAACCGCCTGCGCCGTAGGCGCCGCGCCCAAATTCATTGCGATCGCGGACGTCGCGACGATCGTCATCGTCCACGTTGCGGGCCTCGTCCTTCCACCGGTTCTCGTACTGGGTCATCGTGCCAGACTCCCGTTCGCCGTTGCCCTCCGCCCGTCCGGACGGCTCTTTTGCAACAGGACGGCGCCGCGCTGCGTTCCCCTTTCGGCGCATCGCCGGAGTTTCCGCACAGTCTGGCACGCGGATTGCTGCGCTGCACACAGTCATCCACGCAGCCTTGGCCCCGGTCCCCCCTTCGGACCGGGGCTTCTTTTTTCACCGGGAGAAGATTTAGGCGGCGCTGACCCAGTGGCGGATCGGGCTGCGCGACAGGGCGGAGTTGCTGTAGGCCGCCCGGTGCGTGACCTCCGCCCCCACCCAATCGGGGAGCGGAACGACCTGGTCGGGATGGGACAGTTCGACCTCGGCGATCACCAGACCGGCGTTCTCGCCGCCGAACACGTCGACTTCCCAGCAGAGACCATGGTGATGGACGAGGTAACGGGTCTTCTCGATCAGGCCGTCACGGCAACTGTGGCGCAGCAGACCAAGAGCGAGATCGAGGGGAAGCGGGTGTTCGACCTCATCGCGGCACAGGCCGCGACGGGGGCCTTTGACGGTCAGCGTGGCGTCCGGCCCGGCGACCCGGACCCGCACCGTCCGGCCGTCGTCGGAGGGCAGATACCCCTGGACGATGGACAGGCCGTTTCGACACAGGAGACGGATGTCCCTCCGCACCAGAAACCGCCGCTCGATCTCAACCGCCATGATATCCGCCTTTCGGCTTATCGGACGCCGCTGAGGATAATCGCCCACCGGTTTGCGGCGCAACCATGCCTCATACGCATGAAATCCATTCCTGCGTTGCGGTATTACCATTTGAACACAGTGCTGAACAAGCGCCCACGACGCAGGTCCCGTTGCTCCGTGGTGGGAGCGGCCACCCGTTCTGGGGTAGCATGCCGCCATGGCACAAGACCTCGCACCCTGGCTGATCCTGTTCGCCCTCTACGGCGCGCCCCTCCTTCATGTGATGCTGTCACGACGCGGCGGCCCGTGGCGCCCGCCCCCCGGCACGCGCTGCCCCTTCGGCCCGCGGGCCGGCTGGGTGGTGATGGTGCTGATCCTGGGACCGATCGGCTGGCTGATGTTCGTCATGCGCAACGGGCGCCGTTCCCGTCCCGGCCGCAGCCCCGGAGCGTGACGCCCAGAGGCCGGTGGCGGAACGGGAACGGCGCCCGCGCGTTGGTTTGCCCGGATGGGTTGCCGTGATAGGTTGCCGTGGCGGGTTCCCCGTCAGATGCGGCCCATCAGCAGCAGCACGATCAGGACCAGCAGCAGCACGCCGAGGATGCCGCTGGGGCCATAGCCCCAACCGCGGCTGTGCGGCCAGGCCGGAACCGCGCCGATTAGAACGAGAATCAAAATGATAAGCAGAATGGTGCCGATGCTCATGGCGTCCTCCCAAATGTGGAGCTTTCGCTGACAAGAACGCGAGCTTGGCCGGCTGGTTCCTGCATCCCGCCTGTTCTTTGGCGCCCGCCATCTCCATTCGGGGCAGCGGCGCCCTATCCTTCCGGTTTTTCTTCGAAACAGGGCGCCATCCGCTGCCGCCGGCTCACAAGGGCGGCCCGGTGCGGCGACTCGGGCGCTCCCACACCTTCGTCAGCAGCGCCAGCTTGCTCCGCCCCGGCAGCCGTTCGTCCGACAGGGCCTCCAGGAAATCGGCCAGACGCTTGGACCGAAACACGCTGAAGGCGATGAGCCCGACCGTCGCCAGCAGGACGAACAGGAAGAACAGAATCCGCACCGGCAGCGGGTCGTCGGCCATGGCGAGCAGGTTCATGCCGAGGAATCCGGTGACCAGCGTCCCGATGGTGCTGACCACCGTGACCACGGTCAGCCGCAGCACCGTGTTGGCCTGCCGCCGCAGCCCGTCGCTGTCGAGATAGTCCGACATGTCCTGAACCTCGTCCCGCACCTCGGCGTAGAGGCGGTCGGTGCCGAGATGCCCGGCCCACAGGCGGAACAGGTCGCGCAGCGGCCCCTGGATCGACAGCTCGTGGAACCAATAGCGGTGGGTGAAGCGCAGGAAGATCTCGAACACCTGCCGGATGTCGCGCTTGAATCGCTTCACCGACTCCACGGCCCCGATGTCGAGCTGGCTGACCGCCAGCACCAGCCGGTCGGACAGCATCACCAGCGCGGCGCGGTGGAAATGCACGACCAGCCCGAGCAGGAAATACTGGTGCCGGAACTGGCCGAGCAGCCCGGTTTCCGCGTCGGTGAAGAAGGCGTCGCCCTCCGGCCCCACCATGACCAGCGAATGGCCGCAGCACAGGATGCGGCTGCGCGTCCAGGCGCCGGGCGCCCGCGGGTCCCAATAGCGGTCGTAGCAATAGCGCTGCTCGAATCCCTCCAGGAAGGCCGGCGCGAAGGGCATGGCCTCCCCCGATTCCGATCCCGGCCCCGGCCCCGGCCTCGGGCCTGGCCCAGGCGAGGTGGCGAAGCCCAGCCGCACCCAGTCCGCCCGCTCCAGCCGTTCCGGCTCGTCCAGCGACAGGTAGGCCATGGCCGGCATCCGCTGATATTCGAGCTGGCGGTAGCGCAGCAGCCCGATCTCCTCCGAGTGGTGGTGGACCAGGGGGCGCAGAAGGAACGACCAGTGGGCGGCGATGCGCGGCGCCCGGTGGTGGCACACGAAGGACAGATACTCCGCCTTCCGCTCATAATCGGAAACGGCGAGCACGGCGCCGTCGGCGCCGATCCATTCGACGCGGTGCGGGCATTGCGCGGCGCTGCCGTCCGGCTCCCAGGCAGGCGGATAGGTGCGGCCCAGCCGGAACAGCGTGTCCTGCACGCGGTCCAGCGGCAGATCCGTGCCGAACAGTTCCACGACGAGGATCGCCACGTCGACGTCGTGGAAGAAATGCAGATCGACATGGGCGATGGCGAAGCGCAGCGGCGCCTGCCCCCGCCGCAGGGTGACCGTCAGCGCCGCCACGTCGCGCCGCCGGAAGACGCGGATGGGAGAGCCGCCATAGCCGGGCCGGTGGTCGCGCGATTCCCCCTCGCCATAGAGGAAGCGCTGCACATAGGGCAGGAAGGACACGAACTCGCTGTAATGGCGCTCGCTGAACTGGCCGGGGTCCTGGGTGAACTCGTCCGCCACCTCCTGCCAGGGACAGTCCGGCCCGCCGAGCCATTCCCAATGGTTCTGGATCTGCGCGCCGTCCTTCAGCGGCATCAGCTGCACCGGCCACAGCAGGATTTCGCGAAACCGGCGCACGCGGATCGGGCTCTCGTCCATGGCGCCCCTCCCCCTTGTCCTTCTTTTCCCACATCCTAGCAGAGTCCAATCCGGCGAGAACGCGGCACCAAGGGGGGAGTGCCGGGCGTTCGCGCCATCCCCATCGGCCCTGACCATTAACCAGGACGAAAGCCCGGCCCTGGTAGCGTCCCCCGTTCAGATCATGCGCCGGAGGAGGATTCATTTGCCGATGACGCGCCGGATCGGGCTGTTCCTGCTGGTCGCCGGGCTGGGAACGGCCACGCCCGCCCTGGCCCTGGAGGCCCGTGTTTCCGATGCCGCCTCCGACGCCGTCTGCGCCGGAGAGGGCACCGGACAGCGCTGCACCGTGTCCGCCGTCCAGCCCTTCGCCGACAACCGGGGCGGCCTTGGCGAGTTGAGCATCAGCGCGGTTCGCGACGCGGCCTGCACCTCCCTCTACATCGTGTTCGACGAGCCCATCGCGCTCGCCCGTCCCGTCACCCTGGCGGTGGACGGAGCCCCGCCGCAGCGTTTCTACACGCCGCGCCAGCTTTCCGACCTCGCCGACGCGCTCGACGAGGGGCCGCAGGCCGGCGCCGCACCGGAGGCGGCTCCGCCCGAGTTCGCCCGCTTCCTGGCCCAGGTCGCTGCGGGCGCCATCACCGACGAGGACGCCGGGACGGAGATGCTGAGCCGCTTCGCCGCGATCAAGGAGCCGCGGCGCATCGGCCTGACCTGCGGCCCGATGGAGCGCCTGATGCCGCTGATCCGCTCGGATCGCCCGCTGCGGCTGGAGTTCCAGAGGCAGGCGAACAGCGCGACCCAGGTCTATCACTGGCCGCGACTCGACCGGCGGACCGTGGAGTTCCGGCTGGGCGGCCTGCTGGAGGCGCTGGACCGGGCCATGCCCGGTTCCTGACGGCACCGCCAGGGAATGCCGTCCGGGGTAACCACTTCGGCCGCTTGACCGCACCCGCTCTTTCCAGTCCGACTCGCCCCATGTGGATGAATTCGGTGAAGGCGGTCCGGGCAAGCGGCTGTCCGACTTGAGAGCGCGCGCCGTCATCCCTATCCTGTCAAGGCAGGACCCACCCATCGATGACGGAGGAGAGCGGAGCGTGTTCGGCTTTGCGCGCAAACTGTGGTCGGACCCGGAACCCGCCGCGAGCCTCGTGCCGCGGGGCGTGCGCGTCTACGCGGTGGGCGACATCCATGGACGCCTGGATCTGCTGGACCAGCTGCTGGCGCAGATCGACCGCGATGCGACGAGCGGCGCCGACCTCGTCAAGTATCTGGTCTTTCTCGGCGACTATGTGGACCGCGGGCCGGACTCCGCGATGGTCATCGAACGGCTATGCCGGGAGCCCCTGCCCGGTTTCGGCGCCATCCATCTGCGCGGCAACCACGAGGCCGCGATGATGGACTTCATCGACAAGCCGGAGGCCGGACCGGATTGGCTGGAGTTTGGCGGGCGGGCGACGCTGGCCAGCTACGGCGTTCCGGCCCCCGTCGAGGACGCCCCGCCGGAGCATGTGGAGGAGGCCCGCCAGCGCTTCGCCGCGGCTCTGCCGCCCCATCACCGGGCCTTCCTGGCCGGGCTGCGCTCCAGCGTCGCCATCGGCGACTACCTGTTCGTCCATGCCGGCATCCGCCCCGGCCTGCCGCTGCACCGCCAGCGCGACGAGGACCTGCTGTGGATCCGGCGGGAGTTCCTGACCTCCCATCTCGACCACGGCAAGCTCGTCGTGCACGGCCACACCATCGTCGAGCAGCCGGACGTCCGCTCCAACCGCATCGGCATCGACACCGGCGCCTACGCCTCCAACCGGCTGACCGCGCTGGTCCTGGAAGGCGGGGAGCGCCGCTTCCTCTGCACCGTCTGACCGCTTACGGCGCGGCCTGCCGGCGCCAGTCCTTGAGGAAGTCGAGGAAGGCGCGCAGCGCCGCCGGCGGCTGGCGGCGCGACGGGTAGTAGAGGAAGGGGCCGGGGAAGCTCTGGCTCCAATCCTCCAGCACGGCGACGAGGCGGCCGCACGCGATGTGGTCCGCCACATAGCCGTCGAAGGTCAGCAGGAAGCCCAGCCCGTCCAGGGCCGCGCGGATCTGGACGCCGACATGGCCGGCGTGGAAGGGGCCGCCCGGCTGGACGCGCACGACGCGCCCGTCCCGCTCGAACTCCCAGGGCGGGTGGGCGCCGCTGGCGTAGACGACGGACACGGTCGGCTTGCCCAGCAGGTCCTCCGGCCGCTCCGGCACGCCGAACCGTTCCAGAACCGACGGCGCCGCGCACAGCACGTAGCGTTGCGGCGGACCGAGCGGCACCGCGATCATGTCCTGCGCCAGATGTTCCTCGTAGCGCACGCCGGCGTCGTAGCCCCGCGCCACGATGTCGATCAGCGCCATGTCCACGGTGATCTCCAGTTCCACCTCGGGGAAGCGGGTCAGGAAGGGCGTGACCATCGGGGCCAGCACCAGATCGGCCGCGGGGGCCGGCGCGTTGATGCGCAGCCGTCCCGCCGGGCGGCCCTGGCGTTCCCGCAGGTCGGACAGGGCGCCGGCCACCTCGCCCAGCGCCGGTTCCAGCCGGCGGAGAAGCTGTTCCCCAGCCTCGGTCGGGGCGACGCTGCGCGTGGTGCGGTTCAGCAGGCGGACGCCGAGATGCTCCTCCAGTTCGCGCATCCGCTGGCTGAGGCTGGAGACGGACACGCGCTGTTCCAGCGCCGCCCGCCGGAAGCTGCGGTGGCGGGCGACCGCGGCGAAGGCTTGCAGGTCGCGCAGGTCGGTGTCGTCCATACCGGTGTGTTCCGATTGTTCGGTGGAGTGAACAGCCCATTCGGCATTGTGCATCTTATCGGATCAATGGGGCCGGGTCATCATCCAGGGCAAGGCGGCGCTGAAACGGCGCCGCGACGGACGGAGAGGATCATGAACATGGAACAGCGCACGCTCGGGGCCACCGGCCCCGTCAGCTCGGTTATCGGCCTCGGCTGCATGGGCATGTCGGACTTCTACGGCGCCGCCGACCAGGAGGAGAGCGTCGCCACGATCCACGCGGCGCTCGACGCCGGGATCACGCTGCTCGACACCGGCGACTTCTACGGCATGGGGCACAACGAGCTGCTCATCCGCGACGCCCTGCGCGGGCGCGACCGGGACAAGCTGCTCATCAGCGTCAAGTTCGGCGCGCTGCGCGACCCGGAGATGGGGTGGAACGGCTACGATTCCCGCCCGGCGGCGGTGAAGAACTTCCTGACCTACTCGCTGCGCCGGCTGGGCGTGGACCACATCGACATCTACCGCCCGGCCCGGCTCGACCCGGGCGTTCCCATCGAGGACACGGTGGGCGCCATGGCCGACATGGTGAAGGCCGGCTACATCCGCCACATCGGCCTGTCGGAGGTCGGACCGGAAACCATCCGCCGCGCCGCCGCGGTTCATCCGATCAGCGACCTGCAGATCGAATATTCCCTGATCTCCCGCGGGATCGAGGAGGCCATCCTGCCCACCTGCCGGGAGCTTGGCATCGGCGTCACCGCCTACGGCGTGCTGTCGCGCGGCCTGATCAGCGGCCATTGGAGCAAGGATCGGGCGGGGCAGGATTTCCGCAGCCGCAGCCCGCGCTTCCAGGGCGAGAATCTGGATCGGAATCTGGCGCTGGTGGAGCGTCTGCGGGAGATCGCCCAGCGCATCGGCGGCTCGGTCGCCCAGGTCGCCATCGCCTGGGTGGCGGCGCAGGGCCGCGACATCGTCCCGCTGGTCGGCGCCCGCCGCCGCGACCGTCTGGCCGAGGCTCTGGGCGCCCTGGACCTCGCCCTGTCGGCGGAGGATCTGGCGCGACTGGCCGAAGCCCTGCCGCCGGGTGCTGCAGCGGGCGAACGCTACCCGGCGGCCCAGCTCGTCCACATGGACAGCGAGACGTACAAGGGGCGCTAAACCTCGCCCCCACCCCGGCCCTCCCCCGCTTCGCAGGGGAGGGCCGGGGTGGGGGCACCGTTGCCGACGCTTTACCCCTCGACCTGCACCACGCGCAGGTTGTTGGTGGTCCCCGCCTGCGCGAACGGAATGCCGGCAACCACGACCATCTGGTCGTTGGGCTTGGCGAAGCCCTGCTCCTTGGCGAAGCTCAGCGCCCGCTCGACCATCTCCTCGTAGGTGTGGATGTCGGCGGACAGGACGCTGTGCGCGCCCCACAGAAGCGACAGGCGGCGCGACACCGCGCTGTGCGGGGTGATCGCCAGGATCGGCACCGCCGGGCGGCGCCGGGCGATGCGGGCGGCCGTGGTGCCGCTGGAAGTGTAGGCGACGATGGTCGATGCGTGGATCACCTCGGCCAGATCGGCGGCGGCGGCGGCCACCGCGTGCGGCGCCGTCTGCTCCTCGCCGGGGTCCGACGCGTCGATGATCGAGCGGTAGAGCTTGTGCTGCTCCGTGCTGCGGATGATGCGGTCCATCATCTCGACGGCCTCCACCGGGAAGGCGCCGCTGGCCGATTCCGCCGACAGCATCACCGCGTCGGCGCCGTCATAGATGGCGGTCGCCACGTCGGACGCCTCGGCCCGCGTCGGGGTCGGGGCGTTGACCATCGAATCGAGCATCTGCGTCGCCACGATCACCGGCTTCACGGCGAGGCGGCAGGCGCGCACCAGCTCCTTCTGGCGGCCCGGCACCTCCTCGTGCGGGATCTCGACGCCCAGGTCGCCGCGGGCGACCATGACCGAGTCCGACAGGCGGATGATGTCGTCGATGCGGTCCAGCGCCGCCGGCTTCTCGATCTTCGACATCAGCCCGGCGCGGTCGCCGATCAGCCCGCGGGCCTCCAGCAGGTCCGCCGGCTTCTGCACGAAGGACATCGCCACCCAGTCGACGCCCAGCTCCAGCCCGAAGGCGAGGTCGACGCGGTCCTTGGCGGTCAGGGGCGACAGCTCCAGCACCGTGTCGGGCAGGTTCACGCCCTTGCGGTTGGAGATCGCCCCGCCGATCACCACCTTGGCGTCGATGTAATCGTCGCCCAGCCCGGTCACGGCGACGCGCACGCGCCCGTCGTCGATCAGCAGATTGTGGCCCGGCATCACCGCGGCGAAGATTTCCGGATGGGGCAGCGGGATCGCGGTCTTGTCGCCGTCGGCGCCGGACAGGACGAAGCGGATCGATTCGCCGGCGGCGACGGTGATCTTGCCGTCACGGATGGTGCCGACGCGGATCTTCGGTCCCTGCAGGTCCTGAAGAATGCCGATGGGACGGCCAACCTCGGCCTCCAGGGCGCGGATGGCGGCGTGGACCTTGGCGTGGTCCTCGTGCGTTCCATGGCTGAAATTCAGGCGGAAGGTATCGACGCCGGCCAGGAACAGCCGCTTCAGCATCTCGGGGGTGTTGCTGGCGGGACCGACCGTGGCAACGATCTTCGCGCGGCGGTGACGACGCATATGGTTTCGGCCTCTCGGGCCGCCTCCTTGGTGGAGTGTCGAACGGCGGGCATGCCGGGTGGGAAGCGGGCGGCCATGGAACCGCCCGGCTGCCGTTCACATTGGTGGATGACGGCCCGCTGACAACCACCGAACCCGCAATAATGCCCGGCTGTGGCAGACCCGCCGCCTGCGGGCCGGCTCCCGCGTCCGTTCGTACCCTCAATCATCATCGAACCGTCACCGGACGGTCACGCAAGGCCGCTATCACTCGCGCCGGCTGAGCGCGCGCCGCGGATTCGACCGGTGCGCGCGCCGCCGCTCCGTCCGCAAGACACCCGCCATCGCAAGACGTCGTCGTCACCGATCGCGTCATCTCAGGGAGTGTGACCATGCCGACCCGCCAAGGGCTCTTGGCAACCACGGCGCTGCACGGCTGCGTGGGCCTTCTGCTGTTCGTGTCCAGCCCGGCGCTGGCCCAATTCGCGGTGACGGGCGGAAGCACGGTCACGTCCCCGCAAACCCTGTCCGGCAGCCAGACCGGCACCGTCGCCGCCGGGGGCACGCTGCAGACCAGCGGGGCCGCGGTCACGCAGAGCGGCACCGCCGGCAACGTGGTGCTGGACAACGCCGGCACCATCCGCTCCACCGGCGGGCGCGGCTTCGACAGCTCGGGCGGCAACACGGTGCGGACGCTGACCTTGACCAACCGGGCCGGCGCGCTGATCCAGTCCGACGCCAACGACGCCGTCCGCATCAACACCAACATCAGCAGCGGCGGCGTCACCATCGACAACGCCGGCACCATCCGCGCCGCCGCCCCCACCGATCCGGCGAGCGCGGTGCAGGGCCAGGCGCTCGACCTGCGCACGATGAACACGGCGGGCGTGCCGCTGACCGTCCTCAACCGCGCCACCGGCGCCATCGAGGCGCTGAACGACGACGCCCTGCGCCCCGGCCTGAACGCCGCCATCGACAACGCGGGCGTCATCCGCAGCTCTGGCGCCAACACCAGCGGCGGCGCCAACGGCACCGCCGACGCCATCGACGCGGGCGGGCGGACCGGCGTGACCGTGACCAACCGCTCGGGCGGCCTGATCTCCGGCGCGCGGCACGGCATCACCGCCGACACCGACATCACCGTCGTCAACGAGGCCGGCGGCACCATCGTCGGGCGCAACGGCTCGGGCGTCGGGTCCGACGGAAACGGCACGGTCATCAACCGCGGCCTGATCTCCGGCGACTATGCCGGGGCGGGCAACATCGTCAACAGCAGCGGCGTCGCCTCGACCAACGGCGATGGCGACGGCGTGGACATCGATCACATCGGCACCATCGTCAACGAGGGGACGATCCGCGGCACCGGAGCCGGCGGCGTCGATTCCGGCGGGCGCCCGAACGGCGCGGACGGCATCGCGATGGGCGGCGGCACCATCACCAACGCCGCCGGCGGCGTCATCTCCGGCACCGGCCACGGCATCATGGTGGACGACGGGGCGGAGGGGGCGGCATACGGCGCCACCACCATCACCAACGCCGGGCGGATCGAAAGCCGCGACGGCCCGGCCATCACCCTGATCGGCCCCTACGCCAACACCATCACCAACTCCGGCACCATCACGGGCGGCGGCGGCGATCCGGTGGCCATCGCCTTCGGCGCGGGCAACGACCGGCTGGTGATCCAGGGCGGCACGATCACCGGCAAGGTGCTGGGCGGCGGAGGCACCGACGCGCTGGAGGTCCAACTCGGCAGCGGCGGGCGCTACGTCATCGGCGCGCGGGACGTCTACAGCGGCTTCGCCACCGCGACGGTGGGCAGCGGCACGCTGGTGGTCGACGGGCCGCTGGCGCTCGGCAGCGCCCTGACGGTCGCCTCCGGCGCTACCCTGTCCGGCACCGGCACCGTGACCGTCCCGGCGGCCACCGTGGCCGGCACCGTGACGCCGGGCGACGGCGCCTCCGGCACGCTGGCGGTGGCGGGCAATGTGTCCTTCGCCGCCGGCTCCCGCCTTCAGGTCGGCATCGACCCTGCCGGCAACGCGTCGAAGCTGGTGGTCGGTGGGGCGGCCACGCTGTCGAACGGCGCCACCGTCCAGGTGACGGCGGCGGACGGTCTCTATCTGACCGGGCGCAGCCACGAGATCCTCACCGCCTCGGGCGGGGTGACCGGCCAGTTCGGCGCCGTGGAGCGGCTGAACCCTGCGCCGCTCGGCGCCGGCACGCTGTCGCTCAGCCAGACCGGCACCGCCATCCTGCTCCAGCTCAACCCCGGCAACCCGTTCAACGGGCAGCGCAACAGCGTCAACATCGCCAACATGGACGTCGGCTTCGCCATCGCCGGGGCGGGCAGCGGCGACAGCCTGACGCTGGAGGGCGCCTCCACCGTCCGCGCCGACGTGTCGAACCTCGCCCAGCTTCAGGTCGGCACGAGCACCGGCACGGCGACGCGCGTCACGCTGGCCTCCGGCACCCAGTCGGTCACCGCCACCACGGTGAAGGCGAACGCCCAACTGGCGGTCAACACGCGCCTCGCCAGCCCGACCGTCACCGTCGAACGCGGCGGCCTGCTGTCGGGAGGCGGGCGGATCACCGGCGCGCTGAGCAACGCCGGCACGCTCAGCCCCGGCAACTCGCCGGGCGTCCTGACCGTGGAGGGGGCCGTCGCCAACGCCGCCGGATCGACACTGCGCGTCGAGATCGACGGGCCGACCGCCGGGACCGGCGCCGGCTTCCACGATCAGGTCGCGGTCACCGGCGCGCCCGGCACCTTCGCCGCCGGGGGCACGCTGGTCCCGGTCACCCGCGGCATCAGCGGCGGCGCGACCAACGGCTTCACCCCGCGCCTCGGCCAGGGCTTCACCATCGTCACCGCCAGCGGCGG